>DATNLV010000385.1:0-16434 GCA_035602665.1 Bryobacteraceae bacterium
TCCGTTCCCCCTGGCACGCCGTAAGTGAAGCCAACCGGCAGTCTCACTTCTCCATCCCTCCACGAAAACGTTCCCGACCTTGCGTCCCAGCTTGCGCCCCAGGGGAGCGACAAACGCCGCTCGCACGAGCAAGCCAGCAGCACGCACAAGATCAGGAAGCTCCCCTTGATCGACATGAAACCCTCTGCAGCATACTTCATTTTGAAATGTGGCGATGTTCCGGGTCACAAAGCCCCCCGAGCACACCCGCCGCCCCCTGAAGTACAATGGCACAGAACTGGAGGTGGCCCATGTCTCTACGCGATTTCCTGCAAAAGCAATTCATCGATGTCATCCACTGGACCGAATCCGAGGGCGGCGTGCTCGCCTGGCGCTTCCCCATGCGCGACATGGAGATCCAGAACGGCGGCCAGTTGACCGTGCGCGAGTCCCAGTTGGCCGTGTTCGTCAACGAGGGCCGCGTCGCCGACGTCTTCACCCCCGGCCTCTACACGCTGACGACCCGCACCCTGCCGCTGCTCACCAACCTGCTGAACTGGGACAAGGAATTCCTGTCGCCGTTCAAGTCCGACGTCTACTTCCTCTCGACGCGCGTACAGGTGGATCAGCACTGGGGCACCGCCACGCCCATCACCATCCGCGACCCCGAGTTCGGCGCCGTGCGGCTGCGCGCCTATGGCATCTACGCCTACCACATCGCAGACGCGCGGGTCTTTTACAACAAGGTGAGCGGCACGCGCGAGATCTACCGCGTGGACGAGATCGAAGGCCAGCTTCGCAATACCGTCGTGGGCCGCATCGCCGACACCTTCGCGGCGAGCAAGATTCCGTTCCTCGATATGGCGGCCAATCAGGTCGCGCTGGGCGATAAGATCACCGACCTGATGAAGCCCGCATTCGCCCAGTTCGGCCTGGCGCTGGATTCGTTCGTGGTGGAGAGCCTTTCGCTGCCCGACGAGCTTCAGAAGATCCTGGACCAGCGCATCAGCATGGGCATGATCGGCGACATGAATCGATACACGCAGTTCGAGGTGGCGCAATCGATGCCCATCGCGGCGGCGAATGAGGGCGGCGGCGCGGCGGGCGTCGGCGTCGGACTCGGCGCCGGCCTCACCATGGCCCAGCAGATGATGAGCGCCATGAAACCGCCGGCAGCGGGCGGACCTGCTCCGGCGGGCGGTGGAGCTCCCGCCGCCGACACCAAGTTCTGTATGAGCTGCGGCAAACCGATCGCGCGCGCGGCGAAGTTCTGCCCCGAGTGCGGATCGGCGCAAGCGTAAACGACAGGCCAACGAAATGGGCGGAGTCGAATGGGTGGTCGAGGCGTATGGCTGCGATCGCGAGGCGCTCGCCAGTCTGGCCCGCCTGCGCGCCCTGTTCGACCTCCTCGTCGCCGACCTCAACCTCCGGCCCGTGGGCGACACCACCTGGCACCAGTTCGGCGGCGCGGGAGGCATCACGGGACTGTGCCTGCTGGCCGAATCGCACCTGGCCTGCCACACTTTTCCCGAAAATGGATCGCTGTGCCTGAACCTGTTCTGCTGCCGGCCTCGCTCCGAGTGGGATTTCGAAGCGAACCTGCGGCGGGAATTCGGCGCCCGCGCCGTACGCGTGCGGCGCCTCGAGCGGCCGTATCAAACCGATGAGCCCAACTGCGAACTGCCCGAATTGCGGCGCGCCGATCCGGTTCCGCTGGTCTAGCGCGGTCCAGACCGTGTGCGAGTTCTGCCACTCCATCCTGGTGCGCCGGGACGTGAACCTGGAACTCGTCGGCAAGGTGGCCGACCTGCCGCCCGACAACTCGCCCATCCAGATCGCGACCGAGGGCGTTTACCGCAACCGCCCGTTCCAGGTGGTGGGCCGCATCCTTTACGAATACGACGAGGGCGGTTGGAACGAGTGGCACGCCGTCTTCAGCGATGGCTCGAGCGGCTGGCTCTCCGACGCCCAGGCCGAATACGCGGTCTCCTTCGCGGCGGCCGTCAAAGGGCTTCCCGCGGCGGCCAGCGTGGCGCGCGGCCAGCACTACGCCTTCAATGGAGTGGATTACGAAGCGACCTGCCTCACGCGCGCCCACTACCGCGGCGTCGAGGGCGAGCTGCCCTTCGAATACTGGGACAAGGACGAAGTGCTCTTCGTGGATCTGGAATCCCACGATGCCCGCTTCGCCACTCTCGATTACAGCGATCCCGAGCCGCTGCTGTTCCTCGGCGAGGCCGTCGATTTCGACAGCCTGCGTCTGAAGAACCTGCGCCGTTTCGAGGGCTGGTAACGCCATGAGCACCGCACCTCCGCCTCAGGTCAAATCGTTCAACTGCCCCGGCTGCGGCGCGCCGGTCGTCATCCGAGGCTTCGCCACCACGCTCAGCGTCGTCTGCGGAAACTGCCACTCCATCCTCGATGCCAAGGACCCCAATTTCGCGGTGCTGCAGCGCTTCCAGGCGGCCCAGACCATCCAGCCGCTCATTCCCCTGGGAACCCGCGGCAAGGTGCGCGGCGAGCCCTACGAGGTCATCGGATTCCAGGTGCGCACCATCACGTACCTGGAAGTGGATTACAGTTGGGACGAATACCTGCTCTTCAATCCGTACAAGGGCTACCGTTATCTCACCCAGTATCAGGGTCACTGGAACGATGTCACCGTCCTGCGGGCGCTTCCTGAAGTGAACACCAGCGGCGTGCGGCCCATCGCCAAGGTGAACGGCGAGAGCTTCCGGCACTTCCAAAGGTCGTTTGCCCGCACCACCTACGTGCTGGGCGAATTCCCCTGGCAGGTGCGGGTGGGCGGCGAGACCACGGAGTGCAACGATTTCGTCTCCCCGCCGCGGATGCTCTCCTCCGAAACCATCGGTTCGGAGACCACCTGGTCGCTCGGCGAGTATATCGCCGGCAAGCAGGTATGGCAGGCCTTTCAACTCCCGGGCAGCCCGCCCGCGCCGGTCGGCGTTTACGAAGACCAGCCCTCGCCCTACGGCGGCAACCTGAAAGAGGTCTGGCTCGTGTGCGTGCTCTTTCTCGCGGCGCTGGTGGGGATGGCGCTGTTCTTCACCACCTTCGCGCGGAACGAAGAAGTCTTCAGCGGGAGCTATCACTTCGCGCCGCAGACGGGCGGGGAAGCCTCTTTCGTCACCGACTATTTCGAGCTGAAAGGCCGCACCTCGAACGTCGAGCTTTCGACGCGCACCGACCTGAGCAACAACTGGGTGTATTTCAACTACGCGCTTATCAACGCCGATACCGGCCAGGCCTTCGACTTCGGCCGCGAGGTCAGCTACTACTCCGGCAGCGACAGCGACGGCGCCTGGACCGAAGGCAGCCTGAAGGATACCGCCGTGGTGCCGGCCGTGCCCTCGGGCCGCTACTACCTGCGCGTGGAGCCCGAGATGGACGCCAACGCGGTCATGGTGGACTACGATATCTCGGTCAAGCGCGACGTCCCGGTGATGAGCTACTTCCTGTTCGCGGCCCTGCTGCTGCTGGTGCCGCCGATATTCCTGGCATTCCGCTCGATGGGCTTCGAGCAGGCGCGCTGGCGCGAAAGCGACTACCCGCCCGCGGCATCGAGCGGTGGAGGTGACGACTGATGCGACATCCCTTCTACCTGGTCTACGGCCTGGCGTTGCTCGGCCTGGTGACCATGGCCGAGTTCCGAGGCTGGAGCCTCACCAGCGTCAACGAGATGAAGGACGTTCCCAAGTCGATACGCGACAACCCCGGCGCGTACCGCGCGCACTACGCCTTCTACCCGCGGTATTTCGGGGGCAAGTGACGGAGCCAATTCTATGACCGATTTCCACCCCGGCTACATTCTCAACGCGCTGGTCTATTCGGCGCTGGGCATCCTGATCTTCGTGGCTGCCTTCGCCCTCATCGACCGCCTGACCCCCTATCACCTCTGGAACGAGATCGTCCACGAGCACAACACCGCCCTGGCGATCCTGATCGGAGCCATGTCCATCGGCATGTGCGTCATCATCGCCGCGGCCATTCACTAAAGACATTGGCCACGAATGAACACGAATGCACACGAATAAAAAAACCGCAGGATTGGCAGTGTCTTATTCGTGTTCATTCGTGTTCATTCGTGGCCAGTATTGTTGATTCGCTTTTGCACGTCCGCGGCGTCCGCCGCATCCGGCGACATCTCCAGGTATTTCCGCCAGTGCTGGATTGCGCCCTCGCGGTCGCCCTTGGCCGCCAGGACCGAACCCAGAACGCGCTCCGTTAGCGGGATCTCATGGAAGGTGTCGAGCTCGACCGCCCGCCGGGCGCTCTTCTCGGCGGCGTCAACGCGCTCGAGTGCGAGATCGGCCATCGCCTGCGAGGCGTAGACCGCCGGAAAGCCTGTGGCGTCCAACTGCAGCGCCCGCTCGGCCGCCGCCAGGGCATCCTGCATCCGGCCTTCGTCAGCCGCCAGCCGAGCCAGTTGCGCCCACGCCGAGGCGAATTTCGAGTCGGCCTTGAGCGCCCGCTCGAAGGCCTGCCGCGCCGGTTGCGCCTGCGACTCCTCGACCAGCACCTCGCCCAGGGCGCCCCATGCCGGCGCGTACTCAGGGTAGGCCGCGACTGCACGCTCGAACTCCTTCTGTGCCGCCGCCCACTTCTTCCCGAGCATGGCGGCGACGCCCTTCTCGAAAGCCTTCCTCGCATCCTCGGGAGCCGCGAGCGTAGTGAGGGAGACGGTCGGATTGGCATAGCTGCCCGGCCGCTTCATCACAATGACAGCCCCGTTTCGCAGGGCGGCCTCGTTCTTCCGGTAGCCGGACAGCTGTATGGTGACCGGGCAGGAGTCGGAGCGGAGCGACGGCGGCACTTCATACACCACCATCCCCGTGCCGAAGACCTCCTGGATCACGCACGCGGCCGACGGATCAACCCGGATCATCGGCGAGGTGGGCGGAGGAACTCCCTGATCCACAATAATTTGCGCTCGATAGCTGTTGATCTGGCTGTAGGCGGCCCAGGCCAGGAAGAGGAGCGGAATGACGCGCAGGGCGAACTGTCTCACCGGCGGCATCAGTATAGCATGAGGCAAAATAAGGCTTGACGCACGCTGTATCATACGTATAATTGAATCGTACGAAGGTTTCAAACATACGTATGACTGAGACAGCCAGGGCCATCAGCACCAAGGATCGTATCCTCGACGCCGCCGAACGCCTCTTCGCCGAACACGGCTTCGCCCAAACCTCCCTCCGCGACATCACCGCCGAGGCCGGCGTCAACCTCGCCGCCGTCAACTACCACTTCCAGTCCAAAGACCACCTCATCGCCGCCGTGTTCGACCGCCGCATCGGGCCACTCAACGAACAGCGGCTCGCCGCTCTCGACCGGCTCGAAAGCGAAGCGGCCGGCCGGCCATTGGCCGTGGAGGACCTGTTGCGCGCGGTTCTCGAACCCGTTCTGCGCATGGCCAGCACGCCCGAGGGCGGCGTCTTCGCGGCCAACCTGATCGGACGCGCCCACACCGAACCTGGCGACGTATTCGAGCACCTCTTCACCGGCCAGTTCGCGCCGGTGATCACGCGCGTTATGGCCGCCGCGCGGCGTTCGCTGCCCGACCTTCCCGAGGTCGAGCTGCTGTGGAGGCTGCAGTTCACCATAGGCGCCATGAGTCACACCATCGCCGGCCAGCGCCACATCAAGGTCGTCACCGGCGGCCGGTGCGACACCAGCGATGTGGATGGCATGCTCGACCGCCTCATCACGTTCGTCGCCGCCGGCTGCCGCGCGCCGGTAGTTCCCAGAACGAAAGGAGAGCCAGCGTGAAACCTGCCCCGGTCCGCCCTGGTAACAGATGCATGCCGAGACGCGCCCTCTTGATTCTCGCGATGCTGGCCGCCACGGCCGCCGCCCAGACCCCGCTGAAGCTGAGCATGAAACAGGCCGTCGATCTGGCCCTTTCGCCGGACGGCAGCGCCAAGGTGCAGCTCGCGGGCGAAAGCATCCGCCAGGCCCAGATGCGCTCGGCCGAATCGCGCGCCGCCCTGCTGCCGGATCTCGAGTCCTACGTCTCCGACCGCAACCAGACGGCGAACCTCGCCGCCCTCGGTGTCAGCGTCCACATCCCGATCCCCGGCTTTACGTTTCCCACCTTCGTCGGCCCTTTCACCACGTTTGACGCGCGTGTCCAGGCCACCCAGACCGTCTTCGACTTCAGCTCCATCCGGAAATTCCAGGCCGCCCGCACGGGCATACGCGCGGCCCAGGCCGATAGCGACAGCGCGCGCGATCAGGTCAGCGCGCAGGTGGCGTCGCTCTACATGATGGCGCTGGCGGAGCAGGCCCACGTCGAGGCCGCCCAGGCCAATGTCGAACTCGCCGCCGCCACCGCCAAGCTGGCGGAAGACCGCAAACAGGCCGGAACCGGCATTCCCATCGAGGTCACGCGCTCCCAGGTAGAGCTGGCCAACCAGCGCCAGTTGCTCCTGGTGGCCCAGAACGATCTGCGCGCGGCGCGCCTGCAGTTGCTGCGCGCTGTGGGCCTCAAACTCGATACGGATTTCGAGCTGGCCGACAAACTCGGCTACCAGCCGGCGGCGGAGATGGCGATTCCGGATGCCGTCGAGAAGGCCCTCGCCGCGCGCCCCGACTGGAAGGCCCAGAAGACCCGCGAGGAGAACGCGCGCCTCAGTTACAGCGGCGTGAAGTTCGAGCGCCTGCCAACGCTGACGGGATTCGGCGACTACGGCGCCATCGGCACCGGTCTGGACGCCGCCTTGCCGACGCGCACCGTTGGCGTCCAGCTCCGCGTTCCAATCTTCGATGGAGGCCGCCGCGACGCGCGACGCGCCGAGAGTTCCTCCCAGCTTCGCCAGACGCAGATTGAGACCCGAGACCTCCGCCAGCAGCTCGAACTCGAGATCCGCCTCGCCTTCGACAGCCTGCACTCGGCCGAAGACGAGCTGAAAGTCGCCAGCGAAGGCCTGGACCAGTCCGAACGCGAGGTGGCCCAGGCCCAGCGGCGTTACTCGGCGGGCGTGGCCAACAGCCTGGAGCCCGTTGACGCGGAGGCCCGCCTGGCAAGGGCGCGAGACAACCGCATTTCCGCGCTGCTCGCCTACAACATCGCACGCATCAACCTGGCCCAGGCCATGGGCGCCATCCGGCAATTCATCCAATAAGGAGTCAGGCCATGAAGAAGAAACTCATCCCCGTAATCGTACTCATCGTCGTAGCCGCCGTCGTCGTGATCGGAGGCCGCTCCTGGTTCCACAGCGGAGATGGCCGCTCCATCCGTGTGTCGGGCAACATCGAGCTCACCGAGGTCAACATCTCTTTCAAGATCCCGGGCAAGCTGATCGAGCGCCACGTGGACGAAGGGGACCGCGTCACCGCCGGCATGCTTCTGGCGCGCCTCGACAAGGACCAGTTGGTCGGCCAGAACGATCGGGCCCGCGGCGCCGTCGCCTCCGCCGAGTCGCAACAGGCGCAGCAGACCACCTCCATCGATTTCCAGGCCGCGACGCTCGAGGGCCAGATCCAGCAGCGGTCCGCGGAAGTCCAGGCCGCCGAGGCGCGCCTGGCCGCGCTGGTGGCCGGCTCCCGTGTGCAGGAGAAGCAGGAAGCGCAGGCGGCCGTCGATCGCGCCCAGACCGAATACGACCGCGCCGCCGCCGACTGGAAGCGCGGGCAGACGCTGATCAAGAACGAAGACATCTCGGCGGCCGATTTCGATCAGTACCGCACCCGCTACGAGACCGCCGACGCCCAGCTGAAAACCGCCAAAGAGCAGCTCGCCCTGGTGCTCGAAGGCCCGCGCAAAGAGGACATCGACGCCGCGCGCGCGCAACTGGCGACGGCGCAGGCCGTTTTGCGCCTGGCCGAAGCGCAGCGCATCGAGCTGAAGCGCCAGCGCCAGCAACTGGTCCAGCGCACAGCCGACCTGGTGCAGCGCAAGGCCGACCTCTCCGTCGTTCAGACGCAACTCGACGATACCGAGGCCTTCTCGCCCATCGGCGGCGTGGTGCTGGTCAAGTCGGCCGAGGTCGGCGAGGTGGTCGCAGCCGGCACTGCCGTGCTAACCGTTGGCGATATCGATCATCCCTGGGTGCGCGCCTACATCAGCGAGAGCGACAAAGGCCGCGTGAAGCTCGGCGACAAAGTCAACGTCACCACCGATTCCTACCCCGGTAAGATCTACCCGGGCCGCGTGTCGTTTATCTCTGCGGAAGCCGAGTTCACCCCCAAGCAGATCCAGACCGCCGAAGAGCGAGCCAAGCTGGTCTACCGCGTCAAAATCGCGGTAGACAATCCCAAAGGAGAACTGAACTCCAACATGCCCGCCGACGCCGAAATTCTGCTCGGCGGCGAGTAAAGAAGGCTGGCCACGAATGCACACGAATAAACACGAATCAAAACCGGCCTTCCTATTCGTGTTCATTCGTGTCCATTCGTGGCCAAATTCGTCCGGGGGTCTTTCATGATACGAGCAGCCAACCTAACCCGCCGCTTCGGCCCGATCACCGCGCTAGACCATCTCAACCTCGAGGTCGGCCGCGGCGAGATCTTCTGCCTGGTCGGCCCGGACGGGGCGGGGAAGACCACCACGCTGCGCCTCATGTGCGGCCTGCTCGACCCAACCGAAGGCGAGGCCTGGGTCGCTGACCAGAACGTGGCCCGCGAGCCCGACGCGGTCAAGGATCGCATCGGCTACATGGCCCAGCGCTTCGGCCTCTACGCGGACCTGACGGTCTCCGAAAACATGGCCTTCTACGGCGACCTGTTCGGAGTGGTCGGCGCCGAGCGCGAGACCCTGACCGCCCGCCTCCTCCGCATGACCCGCATGGAACCGTTCGGAGCCCGCCAGGCCGGAAAGCTCTCCGGCGGCATGAAACAGAAGCTGGCGCTTATGTGCACCCTGCTGCACCACCCCGAGGTGCTCTTCCTCGACGAGCCCACCAACGGCGTCGACCCGGTCTCGCGCCGCGATTTCTGGGCCATCCTCTACCAGCTCGTCAAAGACGGAATGACGGTCTTCGTCACCACCGCGTATCTCGACGAAGCCGAGCGCGCCAACCGAGTGGGGCTGATCGATCGCGGCCGCCTGATCCGCTGCGACGCGCCGGCCGCGCTGAGAACCTCTCTCGAAGAGACCTGCTGGGAGGTCAAGGTGCGCGACCGTCGCGCCGCCCGCGACATCCTGGCGCACACCGCGGGAGTGGTCAGCGCCGAACCGGCGGGCGAAACGCTGCACGTCTTCCTCGCCCCGGGCGCGACGCTCGATGGCGTCCCCGGCCTTGGCGACGCCGAAGTGCGCCCGATCGAGCCGTCGCTCGAAGACGTATTCATCGCCCTCATCCGAAAAGAAGAGGCGGGCAGGGAGGCGCGCTCATGAGCGGACCCGGCACGAACGGATTTTCGGTCGAAGCCCACGACCTGGTCAAGCGCTTCGGCAAATTCGTGGCCGTCGATCACGTCTCGCTCGCGGTCCGCCGCGGCGAGATCTTCGGCTTCCTCGGCCCCAACGGCGCCGGCAAATCGACCACCATCCGCATCCTGTGCGGCCTGCTGACGCCCACAGAGGGCACGGCGCGCGTGGGCGGCTTCGACGTGGCCACCGAGTCGGAATCCATCAAACGTTCCATCGGCTATATGTCGCAGAAGTTCTCGCTCTACGACGATCTCGAAGTCGGTGAGAACATCGATTTCTTCAGCGGCATCTACGGCGTTCCGGACGATCGCCGCGCCGAGCGCCGCGACTACGTGCTGAAGATGGCCGGCCTCGAAGAGCGCCGCCACACCATGACGCGCCTGCTCGCGGGCGGTTGGAAGCAGCGCCTGGCGCTCGGCTGCGCCATCCTCCACGAGCCGCCCATTCTCTTCCTCGACGAGCCGACATCCGGCGTCGACCCCATCGCGCGCCGCGATTTCTGGGAGCTGATCTACCAGCTCTCCGAAGCGGGTAACACGATCTTCGTCTCCACGCACTACATGGACGAGGCCGAGTATTGCCACCGCGTGGCGCTGATGTATGCGGGCAAGATCGTCGCTCTCGGCTCGCCTGCCGAATTGAAGAGCTCGCTCACCGGCCACCACCTGCTCGCCCTCGAAACATCCGACGTGCTGGGCACCATGAAGGCGCTCGACGGCTTCGACGGCGTGCGCGACGCGGCGGTCTTCGGCGGCGGCCTGCACGTCACCGTCGACGACGCCGCGGCCGCCGGTCCGAAGATCCGCGAGCGCCTGGCGTCGCTGTCCATCGAAGTGCGTCTCCTCGAATCCATCGAGCCTTCGATGGAGGACGTCTTCGTCGCCATGATCGAGCAGGAAGAACGGAGGGCCGCATGAGCTTCCGCCGCACGCGCGCCATGTTTCGCAAAGAGCTGCTGCACATCGTCCGGGATTCGCGCAGCCTGGCCATGGCGCTCGCCGTTCCGTTCGTCATGCTGATGCTGTTCGGTTACGGCCTCACCCTCGACGTGGACCGCATCCCCACCCTGATCTACGATTCCGATCACACGCCCGAAAGCCGCGACCTCATCGCCCAGTTCTCCGGCTCGCGCTTTTTCCACATCACCGGCTACGTGGACAACTACGGCGCCATCGAGCATGCCATCGACCGCGATCAGTGCCTGCTGGCGGTCGTGATCCAGCGCGATTTCGCGCGCGACCTGTTGGCCGGCCGAAAAGCCCCCGTCCAGCTCATCTATGACGGCAGCGACTCGAACACCGCCTCCATCGCCCAGGGCTATGCCGATGCGATGACCCAGTCCTACTCGTTCACGCTGCGGGCCGCGGCCATGAACCGCCGCGGCGGCGCGAAGCTGGAAGCGCCCATCGACGGGCGCCTGCGTGTGCTCTTCAACAGCGAGTTGAAGTCGCGCAACTACATCGTGCCCGGGCTGATCTCCGTGATCCTGGCCATCATCACCGCGCTGATCACCTCGCTCACCATCGCGCGCGAGTGGGAGATGGGCACCATGGAGCAACTCCTCTCGACGCCCCTGCGGCCGGCCGAAATCGTGCTGGGGAAAATGGCGGCCTTCTTCGCCGTCGGGTTCGTGGACACGCTGATTTCGATCGTGGCCGGCCTGGTGGTCTTCCGCGTGCCCTTGCGCGGCAATCCTCTGCTCCTGATCGGTTCGAGCTGCCTGTTTCTGCTGGGCTCGCTGAGCCTGGGCATTCTGATTTCCGCGACCGCGCGCTCCCAGGTCCTGGCTTACCAGATGGGAATGCTGAGCTCGTTTCTGCCGGCCTTCCTGCTTTCGGGCTTCGTCTACTCCATTGAGAACATGCCGCGCGTGATCCAGATCATCACCTACGTGGTGCCCGCCCGCTATTTCGTCACCATCCTGAAGGGCGTGTTCCTCAAGGGCATCGGCATCAAGCTGCTGTGGGGCGAACTGGTGTTTCTTACCATCTTCGCGACGATCGTTTTTCTGCTGGCGACACGAAAGCTGCGCCAGAAGGTGGCCTGATATGTGGAAGCGAATCCGCGAGATCGTGTTCAAGGAATTCCGCCAGACGCTGCGCGAGCCGCGCATGCGCATTCTGCTGTTCGTGCCGCCGCTGGTGCAGTTGCTCGTCTTCGGCTACGCGGTGAATCTGGACGTGGACCACGTGCGCATCGCCTGGTTCGATCGCGATCAGACCTCGCAATCGCGCGACCTGCTGGCCGCCTTCCAGGGCTCGCCGCGCTTCGATCTGGTAGCGGTGCCCTCTAGCGATAAGGACGTGCAGCGCCTGCTCGACGAGAGCCGCGTCCACGCCGTCATCAGCGTGTTTCCCGGCTTCGGCCGCGACATCGAACGCGGCGTCACCACCAGCGTAGAAGTGCTGGTGGACGGCAGCAACTCGAACACCGCCTCCATCGCGTCCGCCTACGCCAACCAGGTGATCAGCGGCTATGGCGCGAGCGTTTTGACCGCGCAGCAGCAGGCGAAGCTGGTCGGGCGGACGGAAGCGACCGGCGGACCGGTGGGTCTGGGACTGCCGAGCCTGGACGTCCGCAGCCGCGTGTGGTTCAATCCCGACTTGCTCAGCCGCAATTACTTCGTCCCCGGCGTGGTGGTCAACATCGTCACGCTGGTCAGCATGATGCTGACGGCCATGGCCATCGTGCGCGAAAAGGAAATCGGGACGCTCGAGCAGTTGATGGTCACGCCTGTGCGGCCCATCGAGCTGATGATCGGGAAGACCCTGCCGTTCGGTCTGGCCGGCCTCGTGCAGGTCGCCTTCATCACCACCGCCGCGCTGGTCGTCTTCCACATTCCGCTGCGCGGCAGCGTGCCGCTACTCTTCTGCGCGGCCGTGGTCTACCTGATGACCACGCTCGGCGTGGGCCTGTTCGTCTCCACCATCTCGCAGACCCAGCAGCAGGCCGTCATGGGCTCTTTCTTCTTCTTCACGCCGGCCTTCATGCTCAGCGGCTTCGCGTTCCCGATCCGCAACATGCCCCTGCCGGTGCAGCTGTTGAGCTACCTCGACCCGGTGCGCTATTTCATGACCATCGTGCGCGGAATCTTTCTCAAAGGCACCGGCTTCTCGGTGCTCTGGCCCCAGTTCGCGGCGCTGTTCCTTTACGGGACCTTCGTGCTGACCGCCAGCGCCCTTCGCTTCCACAAGCGGCTCGATTGAAGCCGCCGCGACTATACTGAACGCAGGGGCTCCGTCATGGCTGAACCCTGTTTGCGATTCGTGACCTCGTCGTTTTCCGGCGGCATGGCGACATGTTCGCCGCAATACATTCGCGGCCGAAACACCCGGGGGGAACATCGGAATCAAAGTGGGGACGAGCTCGGCCCGCTGCGCGTGAACATCCACAACCGCGACCTCGGCTATTTGTTTCTGTTGGAACCTGCCAGCCAAATCTACACAGCCTGCCGCGTGAACCAATACGGAGGTCCGATCTGGGCGAAACCGCGGAGGGCCGACACGCCCAAGCTGTCCGGACGAACGGTTCATACCCACACCGTGACCATCGACACCGGCGAGCGGAGGGAAATGTTCGGCTACACGGCGCGTCGCGTCATCAAGAGGAGCCGTGCTGTCAGGGACGAAGAGTTGATGAGCGAGTCGGAGAGCGACGGCTGGTACATCGATCCGCCCGCGGCGTGGGAGAACCTGTATCCTGCGCGGCCCGGCACGTATGCCTATCTGTCGTCGGGACCCCTGAGAGACGAGCACAAGTTCACCGAGGAAGGCAAGCGGGAACTGGGATTCCTTCTTCTTGTTACCAACGTCAGTAAGTCCTATCACCGCGACGAACGGGACGCTCCACGCGTCTTCGAGCACACCGACCGCCGCGAAGTCATTGAGATGTCCGAGGACCCGCTCCCGGCCCATCTCTTCGTTCCGCCAAGCGATTTCAAACGGGTGCTGCAACTTCCGGAAGAGCGTTACGCGATGCCGTACCGGCTGAGGCTGCGTCGAGAAATGTACCTGATGAGACTGCGCTGGGAAATGCTGCGAGACTCGCCGAGCCTGCGACGCGGAGTCGCGCACTTCACCGGCTGAGCCTCGTTACTTCCGCAAATACGCGTCGTCCCCCCGCCGCCAGTCTTCACGGGGCGGCGAAAAGACGTCCATGGCCTCGCAGTCCTCGAGCGCTTCAGCCGAGTGCGGCTCGTGTGCGGGAATGTGCAGCACGTCGCCAGCCTCGAGCGTCAGCTCGCTCCCCCCGATGCGGAAAAGAAGCCGGCCCTTCGTGACCATCGATATCTGCTCGTTGAAATGCGCGTGCTCCGGCACGATGCATCCCTTGCCGAGTTCGATGCGCGCGATCGTGATCTCGGCCCCATGGATCACCCGGCGCCAAAACAGCGGATTCATTTGCTCTCTCTCGACCGAGGCCCAGCTATACCGTGTCATGGGCCGATTATGACACGGGGACTGCCCTAAGGCCCCACCAGCCCGCGGCTCACCTCGATCTTCTCGAGCAGCCGGCGCTCGTTGAAATAGAACCCCGCCGACCACACCGTGTGCACCATCGTCGCGGACTTCTCCAAGTGGCGGCACGCAATGTAGTCTGGCCCGTTGGTCATGGTGGTGTGCGGCAACCGGGCGACGAACTCCTGCACCGTGCGCCGGGGCGTCCCGGGCGGCAGCCGCTCGAGCAGCGCCTGCTTTGCTTGCTCTTCCGTCTGGTAGTGTTCGAAAGCGAAGTCCATCTTGTCAGACGCTCCTCTCTGGCTTGACGCGCACCCGTAAATAGCCAGGCATCCCAGAATCCGCCACGCCGCTGTTCGCCTTCCCATCATGCCGGATTCCTCACGGGCTCGCGGGGGTAGCCGCCGGTACGTCGATGGTGGTGTCCTTGCCCGGCGCCCACACATCGTCGGGCAGCTTGGGCGTGATGCCCACGTTCTTCAACGCCGTGAACACCGTGGAATTGCTGTTCGGCCCCAGCGGATTGTAGCGCGTGTTCGACGCCGCGATCGCATCCATCTGCGCCTGCAACTCGGCGTACTTGCCGCACGCATCCGGTCCGCTCATCACCGTCACGGAAGGCGCGCTGGTGTCGTAATCGATGGTGTGCGGAAGGTACTCGCCGTACTTGGTGGCGATGTTGCCGTACGGACCTTTGTCGTCGTCACGCGAGGAGTCGGACGAGGCGCTCGGGTTCGACCCGGACCCCGAACTGCTGTCCGAACTGCCGCGCGACGAGCCGCCCGAGAGCTCGCCCGAACTGGCGCTGAGCCCCACGCCGCCGGCTCCCGGGCCGCCGCGCAGGTAGAATTCCTTGCCGGTAGAGTCCGTGAACAGGATCGACAAGTGGTAGAAGCCCAACGGCGAGAGCTTGAGCGCCCTCACCGCAACCGTGCACTTCGGCGGAGGCGGCGCCGCTACCGGAACGGGTGGAGGCGGGGAGGCCGGTGGCGCGGCCGAGGGGCACGCCTGCACCGTGCCGCCCACATCGCAGGCCTGGAACCCGGCCTTGTCCGCGGCGTCCGCGCCCTTGTACATCGCCATCCACTCGGCGCGCAGCGCCCGGTCTTTGGGGTCCATCGTCAGCGGCTTCCGCTTTCCGTTCGCCGGATCGACGAGTTCGGGGTGCCGCTGGTAGAACAGGTCGTCGGTCTGCCCGACGGCGTTCCAGTTCATCGCCGCAGCTCCGTGTCGAACATGAGCCGCTCCGCGATCAGGTTCAGCCGCTCTTCGGCCGGACTACGTTCCCGCAGGTAGTCGTCGATCCACTGGAACCGCGGCTCCGCCAGCCGTGCCTTCCCCAGCCCCAGGGTCAGCTCGAGGTAACGGATCACATCGACCTCACGGGTGATGTCCACCGCCTTGGCGTCGACGATCCCGTGCCGGATGTCCCGCCGCAGCTCCTCATCGGCTTCGGGAGTCGCCGGCCGGCGCACTTTGGGGGCCAGGTACTCAAACGCCCGCTCCTCGAAGCTCGCCTGCCCCTTCTGCGCCATCACCTTCTGCTGCTCGTTCCGGATCAGCATTTGCTCGGCAACATCCTACACCAGTTGAAAGCCGCCTGCCGGGCTGGGCCTACTGATTGCCCAGCCCCACAAACAAAAACCCCAGCAGGGTCAGGCACAGCCCGGCGAGCTTCCGGGAGGTGAACTTCTCGTCGAAGAAGACGCGCGCCCACACCAGCGCCCAGATGTAGCTCAGCGACACCAACGGATACAGCACGCTCAGCTGCCCGTGCTTGATTCCCATCACGTAGAGCACGGAAGATCCCATGAAGAAAACCACGCCCAGCGCCAGCTTGAAATTCAGGAACAGGTAGCGAAACCCGCCGTGCAGCTTCGCGGCTCCGGCCTTCAGGAAGCCCGCGCCGATCGAGCCGAAGAACGAAGCGACCAGCACCAGCAGCATCGATTCGACTGGCGTCTTCATTTGTGGGCGTCCTTTCCCAACACCGCGACGCCGGTCACGATGATCACGATGCCGGCCAGTTTCGCCCAGTTGAGCGTGTCGTGGAAGAACCAGAACGAGAGGCCCGCCACCCAAACATAAGTCAGCGAAATGATCGGGTAGAGGATGGAGAGCTCGCCGTCCTTCAGCGCGAAAATGAACAGCACGGTCATCAACGCGTAGAGGCAGTAGCCGGCGAACAGTGGCGGGATCGTGATGAAGCCGAGAAGCGTCGACCACAGCGTCGCGTGCACCAACCTGTCCGCGCCCATCTTGATGAGGATCTGGCCGGCGGCCCCGAGAGCCGTGCAAATGACCACCAGACCAATCCCCTTGCGGCGGGCGGCCACGCGGCGCGCCTCCACCGCGGCGGAATCCGCGGCTGAACTCAAAGGACCTCCAGAATCATTCATGATAACGGATCGCCGTAGCCGCCACCTCCCGGCGTCTCGATCCGCAGCACATCGCCCGCGCGCGCGTCGAGAGCCACTTTGCCGGGAAGCCGGATCACGCGCCCGCGCCGCAGCAGCGAATTGCGTCCGGGCTTGCCGGGCCGTCCGCCGAAAAGTCCATAAGGACCGCGCTTGCGGCGGTCCGAAAGCAGTGTGAGCTGCGATG
>DATNLV010000404.1:0-3268 GCA_035602665.1 Bryobacteraceae bacterium
AATTGCATACCCGCCAGTTCGGGCACGGCGCGTGTCAATTCTTCGCGGCTGCAATCGACCAAGGGCTTGGTATTCTGCGCAGCGGCGGTACCCACCAGGGCCAGGGCCGCGGTCCACGCGCATGCGACGCAACACCTCGCCCGCGCTTGCCGTTTTGGCGCCATCGACACGATGATTTTATACCAACCGCCCCGTCGCCCCCGGGACCGCTCCACAAAACGTAGAATCTGGTAGGGGGAGCCAATGAACCGCGCCGAGATGTACCGCCGGCTCGAAGCGCATGCCGGGCCGTGGGACATGGTGGTGGTGGGCGGAGGCGCTACGGGCGCCGGTGTCGCCATCGACGGCGCCTCGCGCGGCTACGACGTGCTGCTGCTCGAGCAGAGCGACTTCGGCAAAGGGACATCCAGCCGCAGCACCAAGCTGGCCCACGGCGGCGTCCGCTACCTGGAGCAGGGCAACGTCTCGCTGGTGATGGAGGCGCTGAAGGAACGCGGGCTGCTGCTGCAGAACGCGCCGCACCTGGTTCGCAACCTGGGCTTCGTGGTGCCGAACTACGACTGGTGGGAAGCGCCGTTTTACGGCATCGGCCTGAAACTCTACAACCTGCTGGCAGGGAAATACGGCTTTGGAGCGTCGCAGATTCTCTCTCGCGAAGAAACGCTGGAGCGCCTGCCCACGCTCAACACGGACGGATTGCGCGGCGGCGTCGTCTACTTCGACGGCCAGTTCGACGACTCACGGCTGCTGATCAACCTGGTGGCCACGGCCAGCGAACTGGGGGCCTCCCTTCTGAACTACGCGCAGGTCACGGGCATCATCAAGGACCGCGACGGATTCCTGAATGGCGTGCAGGTCCGCGACATGGAAGATGGCCGGGAGTTCGAGGCCGCCGCGAGAGTGGTGGTCAACGCCACGGGGCCCTTTACCGATGAGTTGCGGCGCAAGGCGGATCCAACGGCCCAGCCGATGATCGCTCCCAGCCAGGGCATACATCTGGTATTGGACGGGTCGTTTCTGGCCGGCGAGAGCGCGATCATGGTTCCGCACACCAGCGACGGGCGGGTGATGTTCGCCATTCCCTGGCACGGCCACACGCTGGTGGGCACTACCGACACGCCCGTCCAGGAAGCCGTGCTCGAGCCGGTTGCGCAGGAGCAGGAAGTGGCATTCGTTCTGCAGACGGCGTCGCTCTACCTGGCGAAGAAGCCGGGGCGCAGCGATGTGAAGAGCGTGTTCGCCGGCATCCGCCCGCTGGTTCGCGCGGGAGATTCCAACAACACCGCGGCGCTTTCGCGCGACCACACCATACGCATCGAGAACTCCGGCATGATCACGGTCTGCGGCGGCAAGTGGACCACCTATCGCCACATGGCCGAGGATTGTGTCAATCACGCCGCCACGCTGGGTCGGCTGGCGGACCGGCCGTCGGTGACCGACCACCTCAACATCCACGGGTTCCATCCCAACGCTTCTCGCTTCGGCCGGCTGGCCGTTTACGGCTCCGATGCCCCGGCGGTCGAGGAGCTGATGGTGAACGACGCGGCGCTCGCCGAGCCGCTCGATAGCGCGCTGCCCTATGTGGGCGCCGAGGTGGTCTGGGCGGTGCGCCACGAAATGGCGCGCACCGTGGAAGATGTTCTGGCGCGCCGCACGCGCGCGCTGTTCCTGAACGCCCACGCCGCAATCCGGATGGCGCCGCAGGTGGCTGCGCTGATGGTGCCCGAGCTGGGCCGGAACGCCGCTTGGGAGGCGGCACAGGTGGAGGCATTCGGGCAGGTGGCTCGGGGGTTTGTCCTGGAGTGACCCGCCCGGCGGGACTACGTGTGAGAATTGTATCTGGCATGAAAACTCTTCCCACGATTATCCAGGGCGGCATGGGCGTGGGCGTGTCCCATTGGAAGCTGGCGCGGGCGGTGGCGCGGCTGGGCCAGTTGGGCGTAGTTTCCGGAACGGCTCTGGATCTGGTGTTCGCGCGCCGGCTTCAGGATGGCGACCCCGACGGCAATATGTTTCGGGGCCTGCAGGACTTCCCCTTCCGGAAGATGGCCGAGCGCGTCTGGAACAAGTACTTCATCCCGGGCGGCAAGCCTGCCGACGAACCCTACAAGGCGCTCCCCTCGCATAACTGGGACGGCCCGGTCGAGCGCCGCGAGCTGTGCATCGTCGCCAATTACGTGGAGATCGCGCTGGCGCGCGAGGGACACGAGAACCCGGTGGGAGTGAACTATCTGGAAAAAGTCCAGATCCCGCATTTGCCGTCTCTCTACGGCGCCATGCTGGCCGGCGTCGGGTATGTCTTGATGGGGGCCGGTATCCCCCTGCGAATTCCGGGTGCGTTGGACTGCCTGGCGAAGCACGAGCACGCCACCTACGGGATGCACGTGGCGGGAGCGGAAAAGGGCGAGGACACCGCGGTGAGTTTCACGCCGCGCGAGTTCATGGAAGGCGACCTGCCGCCCCTGACGCGGCCCACGTTTCTGGCGATCATCGCCTCCAATACGCTGGCCACCACCATGCTGAAGAAGGCCAACGGCCGGGTGGATGGTTTCGTGGTGGAGGGTCCCACGGCGGGCGGGCACAACGCGCCGCCGCGCGGGAAGGGTCCGCTGAGCGAAGCCGGCGAACCGGTGTATGGCGAGCGGGACGAAGTCGATCTGGTGAAGCTCAAGGAACTGGGCGTGCCGTTCTGGCTGGCCGGAGGGTACGGGACGCCGGAGCGGCTGCGCGAGGCGCTGGCGGCGGGCGCGGCGGGCGTTCAAGTCGGCACGGCGTTCGCGCTGTGCGAGGAATCGGCATTGCGGGAGGAGTACAAGCGCTCGATCCTGGCGAGCGTCGCGGCCGGAGAGGCGGCGGTGTTCACCGATCCGCTCGCTTCGCCCACCGGCTTCCCCTTCAAGACCGTGTTGCTCGAGGGCACGCTGGCCGAGGAAGCGGTGTACGCGCTGCGGCCGCGCCTCTGCGACCTGGGCTACTTGCGGGAGGCGTACCGGATGTCTTCGGGCACGGTCGGGTATCGCTGTGCCGCGGAGCCCGTGGCGAGCTACATCGCCAAAGGCGGAAGCGCGGAGAAGGCGGCGGGCCGCAAGTGTCTCTGCAACGCGCTGCTGGCCAATATCGACCAGTCCCAGATCCAGAAGGGCGCCTATGTGGAAACGGGGCTGGTCACCTGTGGCGACTGCCTGGGCGCGGTGGCCGATCTGATGCCCAACGGGAACACTTCGTATACGGCGGCCGACGTGATCGCGCGGCTGCTGGGGGCCTCGGG
>DATNLV010000405.1:0-12462 GCA_035602665.1 Bryobacteraceae bacterium
CAACGCGCGCCGCACCATCCAGATCGGCGATCTCGATCGCGCCGCCGCGCGATTCCACCGAGACGTCGCGGAGCTTGCGCGGAACGCGTATCCGAAGATCCGGCGCCGACCGCGGATCGGGACCCGTGACGTCTAGAACCGTCCGCGCGCCCTCGCGCACGGCCTTCACCACAATGGCATCGAGCAGCATCCGCGCCGCGGCCTCGTCCCGCGCCCGCACGCGCCGCTTGAGCGAATACGTGATGTCAGCGCGCTGCTCGCCCTGTATGTGTACCGCCCCGGCCGTAGCCACCCGTACGCTCGCGCCGGCGGACACCGAGCCGGTGATGGTGTCCACCCAATAGCCGCCTTCCCGTGCCAGGCCCGAACTGGTTTGCGCCAGCGCCGCGAGTGCGAAGGCAAGCGCCAGCCATACGCTACGAATCATCAGAAAGTCCCCACCGATGCGTTCATGTCCTCAAGCGCGCGCTGGCAACGCAGCCGCACGTAGCTGTTGTTTTCCTTCTGCACCACTTCCTGCAGTACGCCGGCGGTCATCCCGCCCTTGTGCTCCACCAGCAGATCGATGGCCTGCGCCCGCACGCCCGGGTTATCGTCCGTCAGAAGAACCTGCGTCAGCGCCGCGCGCACATCGGCCTCGGTGCCGTAGGGCTTCAGCGCGTCCAGAGCCTTCAGCCGGACACCAGGATTGGAATCGTGCTGCAACGCATAGAGCAGCACCGGCCGCAATTCGCCGGCCGAGCGGTCGGCCTTCAGAACGTCCATCGACTCGGCGCGCAGACCGGCATCGGTGGATTCGCGAGCGGCCGCCAGCAGCAGCCTTCGGATCTGGTCGTCGTCCACCGTGCCGGAGATGGTTCGCTGCCGCGTCTCGTCTACCACCAACTGCACCCGCCCGGACGGCCCTGGCTCGAGATACCGTACGCGCAACACCCCTGGCTCCGCCGACGCCAGGCCGGCCACTTCGCGCGCCGGCGCCGCTTTCGGCGTGGCCAAACGGGCCCCGAAGAACCCCAGCGCCACCAGCGCCAGAGCCGCGGCCGGCCGCGCCAGCACCGCGATCCGCAGATCGGACAGGCGCCGCAGCCAAGCCCCGAGCCCCGCCCGCCGCATGCGAGCGTTCTCCAGGCGCAACCCCAGTTCGCGCCGCGAACGCGCGAGCAGAGCGGGATCGGCGGCCACTTCGTTCCGGTTGAGCGCCGCCTGCACCCGCTTCTCGGTCTCGAATTCCCGGCCGCAATCCGCGCAGGTTTCGATATGGTCCTGGAAGGCCTGCTCCTCTTCGATCGTCAGTTCGCCGTAGAGAAACAGCGCTGCATTCTTCTTTGCCAGTTCGCAATTCATACAAAATCTCCCAACGCCACGCGCATCTTCTGCGTAGCGCGAAACAGACACATCTTGGCGGCCTCTTCGCTGGTGCCGAGCGTTTCGCCGATGGCCCTCAGCCGCATGCCCTGGTAATGCCGCAGCTCGAAAACCAGCCGCTCCTTTTCCGTGAGCTCGTCCAGCACCCGGTTGATCCGGGACCTCAACTGCCGGCTGATCAGCGAGCGCTGCGGATCGCCCAGCTCCCGGCCTTCGGCCACCGTATCCAGACGGTCCCGCGGCCCGTCTGCGGTCTCCACCACCGACGATTCCTCGCGCCGCGTCTTCCGCTTGCGCATCAGGTCCAGGCACAGGTTCGTGACGATCCGGTACAGCCACGTGCTGAAGCTCGAGTCCAGCCGGAACAGGTGGAGGTTTTTGAACACCCGCAGGAACGCCTCCTGGTATATGTCGTGAGCGTCATCGGGCGAGCGTAGCAGGTTCATGGCGATCTGAAGCACACCGCGGTCATAGGCGTGAACGAGCCGCTCGAAGGCCTCATGGTCGCCTTTCTGAGCTGCCCGGATCAGCGCCGCCTCGTCCGCGTCGATGGGCGAAGGCCGGTTCATCGCCGGCGCGGCTTCCGAGTTCACGTAAGGACCGCCACCTGCTGGATTGGACGCCACTCTGAGAAAAGTGTAACGCCGTGAACGACCTGGTGGATGGCCGATGGTGGATGGTGGATGGTAAACTCTGCCGCCCTCGACTATCGGCCATCGACCATCGACCCCCCTTTGGTCGTCCGCCACCATCGACTATCGACCATCGGCCATCGACCACCCCTTGGGCGTCCGCCACCATACCATCGACTATCGGCCATCGACCGTCGACCACCCTTTGGTAACATGAACACGGAGGTTTCGGCCTCTCGAATGAACTCCATCGGCGAAAGACTGCGGCAAGAGCGCCTCCGGCAAGGACTGGATCTGGAGCAGATCGCCGAACTGACCAAAATCACGCCACTGATGCTGGAGGCCATCGAGTCGGATGACTTCGATAGGCTACCCGGCAGCTTCTTCGCCCGCAGTTTCGTGCGGCAGTACGCCCGGGCTCTGGGGCTTGACGAAGAGGAATTCGAGTCGGAGCTGAGGCGAGTTGTGGGGTTTGGTCACCCGGCCGCGGAAGAGGCCCAGCAGGCGGCGCCGATGCCGGAAGTGGTCGCGCGGCCGCAGCCTGTCCCCTCCGCGCGAAGCAGCCCGAGCCGGCAGTCGCTCGGTTCGCTGGTCGCTTTCCTGCTGATCCTGGTGGCCTGCTCGGCCCTCTATACTCTCTGGCAGAAGACCAGGTCGACGGCGGCCAAATCCCAACAGGTTTCGACTGTCCAGGCACCATCGCCGACGCCGGAGCCGCCACCCGCGGCAACGCCCACGCCTTCTCCCGAAGCCGCCACTCCCACCGCGACGCCGCTCGAGACTCCCGCCGCCGAGCCGGCGACGACGCCCACGCCCGAACCCGGCCAGCCCCCGCCTTCAGCCCTGGTCGCGGAATCTCCGGGCATCCACCTTGAGCTCCGGGCCATCTCCGAAGTCTGGGTGCGGGTCGTGTCCGACGCCAGGACCCTTTACAGCGGCGTGCTGCAGCCTAACGAGGCGCGCGTCTTTGAAGGTGCGGACTGGATTACGCTCCGCGCCGGCAACGCCGCCGCGCTGGCCGCTACCTACAACGGCAAGCCGCTTGGCGAGCTCGGCCCGGAGGGGCAGGTCCGCACCATCACGTTCACCCCAAGTGGATTCAAGTTCGTGACCACCCCCGCGGCGCCCGCCGCCACAACCGACCAACCCTGAGCTCCCGGCTCCTGCCTCCTGTCTCCTGCCTCCTGTCTCCTGCCTCCTCCTGTCTTCGTGTTATCCTCGTTGGTCCAGAGATTCGGAGCGTGAATTCCATGAACACAACGGATAATCTCAAAGAGGCGTTTGCCGGTGAGAGCCAGGCGAACCAGAAATATCGCGCCTTTGCCAAGAAGGCCGAGCAGGACGGCATGCCCCATATCGCGCGCCTGTTCCGCACCGCCGCCGAAGCGGAGCGTATCCACGCCGAGGGCCATCTGAAAAGCCTCGCCGGGATCGCCTCAACCGCGGAGAACCTGAAGGCCGCCATCGAGGGCGAGACCTTCGAGTGCACGTCGATGTACCCGCCCATGCTCGAGCAAGCCGAGGCCGAAGGCCATCGCGCCAAGGTCATGTTCGGTTTCGCGCTGAAGGCCGAGGCCGTGCACGCCGAGCTCTACAAGAAGGCGCTCGAAGCCGCCGCGCAGGGAGCCGACCTGGCCGAGGCGCGCTTCTACCTCTGCCCCTTCTGCGGCAACATCGAGTTCGGAGTTCCGCCCGAGAAGTGCCCCATCTGCGGAACCCCGGCCGCAAAGTTCGTCGAAGTGGCGTAGCCGCCGCTACATCCCCTTGTGCGCCGGCGACGCCGCGGCTCTCGCTCGCGCTCGGCGCGCTTCGAGCCTTGCCGCGCGTGTCCGCTCGCGCTCGAGCAGCAGAAGCTCGCGCCGCCCGCGCAGCTTGATCTCGTCGCTCACCTTGCGCCAGAACTTCAGGAAGTAGTCCGCCGCCGAGATCATGGCGAACGCCACCACCAGCCACATCCACCAAATCGCCCACGGCGCTAGCACCTTCCAGTGCATGCCCAGCAGGCACAGCGACACGGCGACCACTTGCGAAACCATCTTGGTCTTGCCCAGTTCGCTCGCCCGGATAGTGTAGCCCGCCGATGCGGCGATGCTTCTCAGTCCGCTCACCGCGAACTCGCGGCCCACGATCAGGACTACGATCCAGGCCGACACCACGCGTACCTGCACCAGCGCGATCAGCGCAGCCGAAATCAGGAGCTTGTCCGCGATCGGATCGAGCAGCGTACCGACCGTGGTCACCTGCTTCCAGCGCCGCGCCAGGTAGCCGTCGAGCAGGTCCGTCGCCGAAGCCACCAGGAAGATTCCCAGCGCCACAAGATCGTGGCTGACTTGCACCCCGCCGACGGAGAAATACATCCGATCTTGCACCAGCGCCGCCACCAGCAGCGGCACGAAGAAGATCCGGAGCAGCGTCAGCAGGTTCGGCAGATTCATGCGCCCCCTCAAATATAACAAGTGCGCGCTCGCACGGCTGTAAAGGGTTGGCGCGCGCTTCCGTTCCACCGTCGAACCCTGCTAAGCTACCGGATTCAGAGAGGAGACCTCAATGCCATCCAAGCCAGCCAAGCCGGTCGCGCGACAGCGCAAGCCTAAGGCCGAAGTGTTCCAGGAATTCGAGGGTATCCAGTCCGAGGTCGAGGCATCGCATCAGTCCGCGGACGCCAAGACCATACAGGCCGCCGCGGTCCACGAAGCCGAGGTGCGCCAGGCCGTCGATGGTGTTTCCGTCGAGGGAGTAGTGGAGCACATCAGCGCCTTGGGCCTGGAGGTGTCCCGATCCCTGGCCGGCATCTCCGCCAAACTGCTGGAGGAGGTCGATCGCCTGGCAACCGTGCGCGAGGCCATCGCCTCGGAGAAGCGCGAACTGGAGCGCCTCCACAAGATCGACGTGGCCGCCACGGCTCTCGATCAGATGGTGCACGACTATGCCCTGGAGCGTGAGCGGCTGGCCGCCGAGATCACGGCCCAGCGCGCCGCCTGGGAAGAAGAAGCCCGCGTCGCCGAACGCGAGCGCCGCGAACAGGAAGACGCCCTCAAAAAACAGCGGCAGCGCGAGATCGAGGATTTCGAGTACAAGAAAGCCATCGAACGCAAGAAGGCCCAGGACAAATACGACGAGGAACAGCGCGTCCTCGAACGCAAGAACGCCGAGAAGCAGGAGCAACTGGAGAAGAGCTGGCAGCACCGCGAAGCGGCCCTCCGTCAAACTGAGCAGGAGACGGAAAGCCTTCGGCAGCAGGTGACGCAATTCCCCGACCGGCTCAAGGCTGAGGTGGACCGCGCCGTCTCCGATGCCGCGCGCACGGCGCAGGCCAAAAACCAGCAGGAGGTCGTGCTCCTCAAGAAGGACTCCGACACCGAAAAGCGCGTGGCCGAGATGCGCATCAAGACCCTGGAAGAACAGGTCGCGCGCCAGTCGTCACAGATCGAAGCGCTGGAGAAGCAGCTCACCGAGGCCAAGCAGCAGGTGCAGGACATTGCGGTGAAGGCGATCGAGGGCGCTTCGGGCGCCCGGACCCTGTCTCACATCAACCAGATCGCCATGGAGCAGGCCAAGAATCGCCCGCGCTCGGAGTGAGGGCGGCCCGCCGCGTCACGATTGCCACGACGCGGCGGGTCCCCTTGTGAAACAGCGGTCAGCGCCCGAGCGGGATGAACAGCGACCCTGCGATGCAGGTGGTGCGATCCACCACAAACAGCCGGATCGCCTTGATGGTGCCGTCGACCGGAACGTCCTGGTCGATGGCGATTCCATCCTTCATCGCCGCGCTCATCTCCGCGGACGTGAAATGCAAGGTCGGATGCGCCATGCCGGGCGAGCCCACCAGCCCCGAGGCGCCGTACCTCACCCAGGAGACCGTCACCTGGCCGTCGTAGGCGTCCCCGTGGTGAGTGAGATGCAGGTCCGCCGCATCCACGCGAAGCTTGAGGCGCAGGGCGTCCGCACCCGCGCCGCGTGTCAGCGAGGCGCGCAGCCCGATATCGGACACATTGCCCGGCGCGTTAAACGCGGCGACCAGAGCCCCCTGCTCCCTGGCGGCGGCGTCCCTGGTGTCCTTGGGCGCGAAGAAGTGATCCCGGGTCACAAGGGTCACGCCCTTGCGCGAGCAGATCAGCTTCAACGGGTGGTATTTGCCGTCCCAGCCTTCCTTCGGCTGTTCAAATGCCAGGGTGTAGCCGCCCTGTGCGTCGCCGGCAGCTTGCGCCATCGCGTCGGTAAGGGTGTCCTTCTGGAACCACCGCCCCGCGACAGCATTGGCAAACTGCTCGTTGCCTCGCACCCAGCCTGGGTCCAGGGTGCCCTCGTAATTGACGTTGTAGATGGCGGTGTTGTTCTTTTCGAGCGTGGAGGTAAGGTGCGGCACGTACAATCCGCAATCGACCCAGATGCCTGTCTTGCAGCTGGTGTCGCCCGATCCCGGCGCCCATGGCACCCCGACCGCGTCCTCCATCCGACTCGCATGCGCACCGACTCCGCCCATCACACCCTGGTAGTCCGTCTGCGCCCGGTCTCCGTCGGAGGCAGCCTGCGACGGCAATACGTTGGGTATGTTGTAGCTCAGCCAGACGATTTGTCTCGGTCCGGGAAACAGGGCCAGCTTATCGCTCAGCTTCTCCAGCGCGACATAGGTTTCCTTGGTAGTCCCCTCCACGGTCTGGCCCGCGGGCTTCGGCATCCCAGCTTCCTTACCGGCCTTGTCGAGCAGAGACGCAACGTCCTTCATCCAGTCCGTCTTGGCCCAGTCTTCGGTGGGATGTAGCGCCTCGACGGTCCCGTCCACGTTCAGCCTGTACAGAAACAGGGACTCTCCCGACTTGGTCTGCTCCAGGGTCTTGCGCAGGTCCTTGAGCCCTTCGAGTTGCGCCTGCCGCTCCGGGTTCAGCAGGTCGATCAGAATGATGGTGGCGGGCCGTACGCTGGGAATGAACCGGTTGGAGATTTCGCCCGCCGCCGCCGGCGGCACCACTTCGGCGTGGAACTCCGCGATGCGCCGGTCCTTGTTTTGGTCGCGAACCTTGATGTCGGCGGCCTCCAGGTCGCCCACCGGCTTGCCGGCGATGTCAGTCGCCACCACGTGCAAGCGCACCAATCTCACCTGCTCGGGCGGATTGTCCGCGGCGTTCGCCAGCGGCGCCTGTAACGCCAGCGTGCAGCCAGCCGCCATGATTCCCCCAAGCAATTTTCGCCCGATTGTCATGGGCCCTCCTTTTGACTCAGACCTGAGAATCTTGTATATGGATAACACTCTATAATCGCTCGCCGCCGGCCTCCTGTCCATCGGGGGCGGACTGCCGGGTGCGCGACACAGAAGCGGATGCGTCGACGGCATTCGAAACAAACCGCACCATTCGGAGCGTACCCTACGCAAGCCGCCTCATGTCGTGCAGCCCCTGCCGCCGCCCGCCCAGCGCCTCGATGGACGCGGAAACACCCTCGATTCACACCGCGGCGTCCCGGGCTTCAAGTACAATTGGTAGGCTGGCGAACGTCAAGGTAGGGCCAGCGCACGCGGCTCAGCCTGACGCGGCCGCCGAGCATGCTTTTCCAACGAGCAAATCGCCGGACGTGGCTGCAATATGCGGTCGCCGTCCTCGCCGTCGCCCTGGCCGCGGGCGTTCGGTTCTGGCCCCTCGGGTTCTTCGGAACGCAGTTGCCCTACGTGACGTTCTACCCCGCCGTGATTCTGGCAGCCCTTTACGGCGGCTTCTCGGCGGGGCTGTTGGCGACGCTGCTTTC
Organism: Bryobacteraceae bacterium; assembly: GCA_035602665.1. GTDB lineage: Bacteria > Acidobacteriota > Terriglobia > Bryobacterales > Bryobacteraceae > DASWZN01. The sequence goes on from DATNLV010000405.1 coordinate 7,737, forward strand.
CGCCCTGGCAGTGGCCTTCTTCTGGATCGCGCCGGTCAACCAGTTGGCCATTCGCGACCCCGCCGACGCGTGGGGGCTGGCCCTCTTTATCTTGAGCTGTGTCACGGTTTCCTGGATCTCCGAGAGGATGCATCGTGCCCAGGCACGAGTCGGCGAGGCGGAGGCCGAGGCAAAACTCGCCTCCGAGCGGGAGCGCGCGGCCGAGGAAATCCGGCGAGTGACCGAGCGCCTGCAACTGGCCGCCGAGGCCGCGGAGATAGGCATCTGTTCCTGGACGACAGGGACCCCCGATCTGGTCGTGGATGCCACCTGGAAGCGCCTGCTGGGCCGTTCTCCGGACACCCGCGTCACCCTGGAAGACTGGCAGGCCGCGCTGCACCCGGACGACCGCGAGCGCGTGGTTCAGGAGTGGAACGCCGCCCTCGAGCAGCACGTCGATTTCAACACCGAGTATCGCGTCGCCTGTCCGGATGGGACCGTGCGATGGCTGGCGGATCGCGGGCGCGCCTCCCATGATGAGAAGAGCGGTTTGGTCCGGTTCGCAGGGGTCACCGTAAATGTCACTGCGCGCAAGAGGGCCGAGGAAGGCCGCGCCCAGGAAGCCGAGAGGTTGCGCCGGTTCAACCGCGCCCTGAGGGCGATCGGGCGGAGCAACCAGGCCCTCCTCGTGGCCACCAACGAGGCAGCGCTGCTCGAAGAGACCTGCCAGATCGTGGTCGAGGAGTGCGGCTATGCGATGGTGTGGGTCGGCTTTCGGGAGGAAGACGAGGCCCGGACCGTTCGCCCCGCGGCCTTCTTCGGCTTGGACGAGGGGTATCTGGCCAGCCTGAACGTCACCTGGGCCGACACCGACCGCGGCCGCGGTCCCACCGGCACGGCGGTCCGCACCGGCCAGGTACGTCTCTGCCGCGACATGCTCACCGATCCCCTGTTCGTGCCCTGGCGCGCGGAGACTACGCGCCGCGGGTATGCTTCTTCGGCCGCTCTACCTCTGCTGGACGGGGGACAGGCCTTCGGCGCCCTCACCATTTATGCCCGCGAGCCCGACGGCTTTCCGGACGATGAGATCAAGCTGCTGGCCGAACTGGCCGGCGACCTTGCCTATGGCATCACCGTGCTTCGATTGCGGGCCGCGCACGCGCAGGCGGAACAGGCCCTGCGCGAGAGCGAGGAACGCCTGCGCCTGGCCTACGATGGCGCCCATGCTGGCGCTTGGGAGTGGGACCTGCGGACCAACGAGAACGTGTGGTCGGAGGAACTCTGGAAGGTCTATGGCATCGAGCCGCACAGCGTGAAGCCTTCCTACGAGGCCTGGCGCCAGGTGATCCATCCCGACGACCGGCAGCGCGCTGAACGGGCGGTGCAGGAAGCCGCGCGAAATGGGACCGCGCTCGAGGTTGAGTTCCGTGTGCGCGATCGGGACGGGACGGAACGCTGGCTGCTGGCCCGTGGCCGGCCTTTGCGTGATGCCGCCGGCCAGGCGGTTCGCTTTACCGGGATCGTGGTCGATATCACCGACCGCAGGCGTGCCGAGGAAGACGTGCTCCAGGCCTCCGAACAGCGCCGCCTCGCGCTCGAAGCGGGCGGGCTCGGAGCGTGGAACTACCACTTCACGACCGGAGACGTCGTGTGGGACGATCGCTGCCGGAACCTGTTCGGCATTCCCTCGGGCACGCGGATCGAATACAACTCAGCCATTGACCGCATTCACCCCGATGACCGCGCCGCCACCACCCAGGCCGTCGACCGCGCCATCGCCGGCGCCGATGACGGCGCCTACCACCGGGAATTTCGCGTCGTCTGGCCGGACGGGTCCGTCCACTGGGTATCCTCGCACGGGCGCGTGTATTTCGAGGGCGAAGGAGAGAATCGCAAGGCCGCGCGCTTCGTCGGCGTGAACCTCGACATCACCGCTCGGAAGCGGGCCGAGGAGAACATCCGCCAGTCCCAGAAGCTGGAGAGCATCGGGCTGCTGGCCGGCGGGATCGCCCACGACTTCAACAATCTGCTGGTGGGAGTCATCGGGAACGCCAGTCTGGCCGAAGACATGCTCCCACAGGGGAGCCCGCTGGCCGGCATCTTGAAAGGCATCGTCCGGTCGGGTGAACAGGCGGCGCATCTCACGCGCCAGATGCTCGCCTATGCCGGCAAGGGACAGTTCGTTCTCGAGGAAGTGGACCTCACGGCGATGGTGCGGGAGACCACCGTTCTGCTGCAGAGCTCGGTCTCGAAGAAGATCGCCTGGCACTTCGATCTCTCCTCCGCGATTCCGGCGGTGGAAGCCGATCCCAGCCAGATGCAGCAGGTGTTCATGAACCTGGCCCTGAACGCGGCCGAGGCCATCGGCGACCAGGCCGGCGTGGTGTCGGTGGCGACTGGAGAGCAGGAGGTCTTTGCCGCCGAGGCAAGGGACGAACTGCAAGACTGGCCCATCGAGCCCGGACGCCACGTCTTTCTCGAGGTGCGCGACACCGGCTGCGGGATGAGCGCCGAAGCCTTGACGCGCATCTACGATCCGTTCTTTACGACCAAGTTCCAGGGGCGAGGTCTGGGGTTGGCGGCCGTCGCCGGAATCGTACGCAGCCACAAGGGCGCGATCCGGCTGGTGACAGCGGCCGGCGGAGGCAGCTCGTTCCGGGTACTGTTTCCAGCCATCCTGACTCCGGCCGTCAAACCCGCCCGGCCTCAGCGGCGGAAGGAGGATGTGGCCGGCCAGGGGGCCATCCTGATCGTCGACGATGAGGAAATCGTGCGCGACCTGGGCAGGCGTTCCCTGGAGCGCCAGGGTCACCCGGTTCTGGTGGTGGCGGACGGCCCGGCGGCGATCGAAGCCCTGCGGTCGCAGGGAAGCCGCGTCCAACTCGTCATACTGGATTCGGGCCTGATCGGGATGAGCGGCGCGGAGACGTTGGTTCACCTCCGCGAGTTGAGGCCTGGCCTCGAGGTTCTCATCTCCAGCGGCTACTCAGAGGACGAAGCGCTTCGTCCCTTCGCCGGCGCCCCAATTTCGGGTTTTATTCAGAAGCCGTACCTGGCGCAGGATCTGACGCGGGCTGTGAAGTCGGCTTTGGCGAAGCGGCAGACGTCGTCTTGACCTTGGACTTGGAACGCTTGCCGAGCTTCTTTACTTTGTACTTGCCTACCTTGTACTTGCCTGGCCTGTAGAGCTTGGCCTTCTTCGATTTCTTGCAGGCGGCAGGGGCCGGCGACGCGACCGCAAGCGAGGTCGGAACGCCGCTTAGAGACGCGGCGATGACCACAGCCCAAAGCATCTTCCGCACGCCACAACCTCCTCACCCTTCTATCGGCTGTCCGCGGGACAAGCTTCAGTTTGCCACGAGTCGCTCACATCCGCGTACCGCAATTGCCGCAGAAGTTATTGCCGGCCACCCACACCGCGCCGCAAATCTTGCAGAACTCGCCCGGCGCGGCGGAACCCACCGCAACCGCCAGGGGTGCAGCAGCCGGAGCCGGACCGGCCTGCCCTGTCAGCCGGCGGACATGGTCCGCCACGTCCACCGCCAGCAGCAGTCCTTCCGCAGCCGCGTAAAAGCCCGCCAGCACGGCCAGCGCCAGCAGGCACATCTCGAGCAGCAGCAACGCTCCGCCCAGGAAACTCGCTTCCAGATTCGAGGCCGGCAGCAGGCCTCCTAGCGCTCCCAAGAACGCCAGCGGGCTGACCTTGGCGAGCCATAGAAAAGCGCAGCCCCCGATACCCACGCCCACCAGCAGCGTAGCGTACACCTCTCCCGCCAGCCGGCATAGGATCGACACCACCGGAATCACGGCGAAGGTTGTCTCGCCCAGTTCACCGATGTTCCGCGCGTGGTAGAAGTGGATCTCGACCACGCAGGCGAAGGCCGCCAGCAGAATGAGGGAGAACACTAACCCACCCAGTGTGGCCTCGGTGGTGGTGTCGGGCCGGAAGGAATACTTGAGGATCTCGATCGCCAGGACCAGGCCGCCCAAAGCGAGGACGACGCCCAGAATCCTGAGTGCCACCGCCGCAACCTTCCTAATGACCCGGCCCTCGCTCAAGGCGTTCAGCACCGGATAGAAGAAATGAGGCATGTTGTACGTACAGTAGCCGAAATCGGCGACCGGTGCAAGACGTGGCCCGCGCTCCAGACAGAGGATCTGCCCGGAGCGCGGTGGCAATGCAGAATAGAGGGAGAACCCTAGTTGGCGAGCGTGACGTCTTCTGCCTGGAGCCCCTTCGGACCTCGCTTGACAGAAAACTCAACCTGAGCGCCTTCGTCCAGCGACCGGTACCCTGGCATGCTGATGGCGCTGAAATGGACGAAAACATCCTCGCCGCTCTCGCGCTGGATAAAACCAAAACCCTTGGCGGCGTTAAACCACTTCACAGTTCCTTTTTCCTTCATGTTACTTGAGCTTCCTTAAACTTTCCCCTTTTGTTCGCGTCAATGAACTCCAAGCGCAGGACTCCGAACAGGCTTGGACACGGACCCGTGAAGTACACCGGCTAGCGAGGACTCCCACAGCGGTAAATGCCAAAACCGATTCAAAGCAAAGACCTGAAGCAACGCGCCCCGATTATACCACAACGGGCGTTAGGTTTATAAAAGAAAGTTAACTTGACCTCGGGGGGCCATTCCATGCGGTTCCCCCTTGCCCGGCCCAACTAATATCCGTCTTCCTCCAACCGCACCTTCCCCGCGAAGTGGCGGTAGATGAAGACCGAGTAGGCCAGCACCAGCAGCAT
>DATNLV010000410.1:0-2977 GCA_035602665.1 Bryobacteraceae bacterium
TGATGTTGATGTCCACCCCGCCCCCGAAGCCGTAGAAAAGAACGGTGTCGATCTTCTGGCCTGAGGGCGCCAGGGTCTGCACCACACCCGTGGCGAACGGGTCTCCAGGGCGCGGCACCGCCACTTCGTGGATGAAGCCCACCGACGGCCGGACAAAGATCGTCACTGGCTTGAAGTGGTGGAACGACACCTGCGGGCCACCGGCGAATGTCTGCGTCGTGGAGCCGGACGGTACCACCAGCGCGTACGAGGCGGGCAGATACCCCGCGGCCTTGTAGTTGGCGATCGTGGTATTGATTTGCGTCGCGAGCGAGTCAACCAACAGGTTCGGCGTCAGCGTCAAATCCCCCGTCGACCGGCTGTAGTCGAAACCAAGCGACAGCCATCTGATAACCCTCACGCCGGTTTGCAGATGGAATCCCTTCTCGGCCAGACTGACCTTCGGGCTGTTCAGGTAGGTGAACCCCGCGAAAGCGTCGATGCGGCCGACATAGTCCTGCTGGCCAAAAACGGGTGACGCCAGGATCAGAGCCACCAGGAACCCGCCGGCAATCCGCGGGATGCGACGTGCGTCATGCATGAGCTACCCCTTTCTAACGCTGCGATTACGTCTCAACAGCATAATGTACAGTCCTACCGTATAGCAACGAAAAACTGAAACAGCCCTGAAACAACCCCAAAACCTCCGCCGTGGGGCGGACCCCCTGGTCCGCGCGGGTCCCCCTGGACCCGCCGTTCAGAGCGGTTTTCTTCCCGGCCGCAAAATGGCCCGTGCCGGAGCCCCATCCGCCCCGGGTACCTTCAGGGGCAGGCAAATCAGCTCGTAGCGCCCGGGGGATGCCGCGGAAAGGTCCAGCCCCTCGACGATCCAGATCCCGGCCCCGAGCAGGGTTCGATGCACCTCGTAGCCTTCCTCGCTGGGAGCCCCGATCGACAGATAGTCGATCCCGACGGCGCGCACCCCGCGCTCCACCAGAAGCCCCGCTGCGTCCGCCGCCACGTACACGTAGTCCGTGCAAAACTCCGGCGCCTGCCAGCGCCGGGCCGCGCCGCGGGTCTTGAACAGGACCCGCTCCCCGCGCCGAAGCCGTAGGGGTTCGAGCTCGCGCGCCCGTATCGCCTTCGGATCGCGAATGCCGATCACCCGCGCAGGCCCCACCAGCGCTTCGAGCGGCATTTCCGCTACGCTCGGCCCGCCCTCCAGGAAGTGCAGCGGGGCGTCCACATGCGTGCCCGTGTGCAGGCACATCGAAATCGCCGACAGGTTGAACGGGCCCCCACTTGCGATCGTCGACACGCGTTCCACTCGCACGGCCGGGTCTCCCGGCCACACCGCCATCCCGCTCACCAGCGGACGGGAGATGTCGATCCAGGCGCGGCTCACTTCGGCTCGTTGACGTCGTAAGCCAGCCGGCCCAGGGAGAGCCACGCGGCGCTACTCAGCACCGAACCGCGCGCGTCAGCAAGCGGAAGCTCGACCTCGAACCCGCTCGCGCCGGTGCCGGCCAGCTTGTTTACCAGGCGGGTCAATTCGGGCTCGCCGCCGGCCGGCGGTGCGCCGAGTTCCCAGAAGAACTGCGATCCCTTAGCGGGCCGCCCTGTGCCGGGATACGGGGCTGAGAACCGCACCGGGAGCCCGGCGGCCGCCGCGAGGCCTGCCGTGGCCTGCGCATCCTCCGGCAGTTCGATGCTTACCCGCCGGCCGGTCTCTTGTATGGCGCGGATGGCGTCCTTGGCCAGCTCCGCATCCATCCGCAGCCGCACCCCTCGGATGGCGGGGCAGGCCGCCAGCACCTTGACGAGCGCCGCGTAGAGATCGGGTCCCTCCATCGCCTGCCGCACGCCCACTCCCAGCGTGAAGTCGATTCCGGATTCGGCCGCCGTGTCCGAAATGAAATGCAGCGCGGCGAGGTTCTGGTCGACGGCGGCTCCGGCCAGGTCCGGTACCGCGATCTGAAACTGATTGAACCGGTCGATCGCCAGGGTGCGGAACAGCGCCGGCCACTGCTCGCGTCCATGGAACCACTCGAGGTCGCCCGCGAAGTCTTCGATCGTCACCCGGGCGCCGCGCACCGTCATGCCCGGCGTGGCTTCCACCTTCTGCAGCTTGCCGGTCTTGCGGATCTGGTCCGCCGCCTCGATCAGGCCATACATCAGCCCGCGCAGGTCGCCGCCGGTGATCAGGCCCGGAACGATGCGGTACGATTCGGCTGGATCGACGGCCACCTGGGTCTTGATCGAAGACTTCCCCGGACTGAGACGGCGTTCGGCGATTGCGCGGTCCAGCTCGCTACGCCCGAATTCCACCGGGCCGGACAAAGTTTCCCCTTGCACGGCACCGTGGGGCGGACCCCCTGGTCCGCGGCCGACGCCCCCGTCGGCCTGGCCGTGTATCAGCGAGAAAGCGGGTCCAGGGGGACCCGCGCGGACCAGGGGGTCCGCCCCACACGCCAGCGCGGCGCCGGACAGAGTCAGGAGTGCCAGCAATTTATTCCGCAACGGAGCTCCAGCCACGGTGAGAGAGATCCCAGTATATGACGGCCCCGGCGGCCATGCCGGTCCCGATCATGGCGAGGCCCAGGCCCAGTTCGCCCAGGATCACCTTGCCGATGCCGAACAACCAGCCATAGACCAGCACGACGCCGCAGATCCAGTCCAGCAAGTTGCGCCAGCCGTCGCGCGACGGCTTCACGTCGGGCGCCGCGGCCGCCACCGGCCTCCAGCCGGCCAGGGACGGGCGCGTGCGCCGGTAGAACGCCACCAGCGTGTCCATGCGCTCGGGCCGCGTCAGGAACGTCACCGCCAGCCACACCACGGTGGTGATTGACACGGTGATGATCATGATCCACGCGAAGTCCCGAGGATTGTCGCTGTCGTAGCCGTGCAGGTGCAGGGCAGTCGAGACGACCAAGGCGCAGATCATGGCCGAGACCTCGCTCCAGGCGTTGATCCGCCACCAGAACCAGCGCAGCAGCAG
>DATNLV010000433.1:0-13877 GCA_035602665.1 Bryobacteraceae bacterium
CTCCCGCGCCGCACCAGGTGAGGAACTCGAACGCCCATTCGCTTGCCGCCCAGGTGCGCCGCGCGGGCGGAGTCGCCGAGATCCTCCCGGTCGCCAGGGACGAGCGCACCGCGAGCATGGCGCTCATCGAACGCGGCCTCGCCGCCGATCTGCTGCTCATCTCGGGAGGCGTCTCGGCGGGCAAATACGACCTTGTGGAAGACGTCCTGGCCTCGCTCGACGCCGAGTTCTACTTCGATCGGGTGAGCATTCAGCCGGGCCAGCCGCTGGTGTTCGGCCGCGCGCGTGGCACGTTCTTTTTCGGACTGCCCGGAAACCCCGCGTCCACGCTGGTCACGTTCGCGGTTTTCGCGCGCGCCGCCCTGGACCTTCTGGGCGGGCGGGCAGAGAGCCCGCTGCCAATGCCGTTCGTCCGCCTCGCTGCGGATTTCCATCACAAGCCAGGGCTCACGCGCTTCCTCCCCGCCCGCCTGAGTGCCGATGGATCGGAGGTGGCGCCGGTTCCGTGGCACGGATCGAGCGACATCCCCGCCCTGGCCCGTTCGAATGTATTTCTGGTCGCCGATGCCGGCCGCGAAAGCTGGCGCGCGGGCGAGTGGATCCGGGTGCTGATGCCATGAAAAAGATCGCGAAACAACTCTCGCACTTCGATAGCGCCGGCGCGGCTCGTATGGTGGACGTCTCCGGGAAGTCCCCCACGGTGCGGACCGCGCGAGCGGAAGCCTTCGTCCGGATACGGCCGGCGGTCCTGCGCAAGCTTCCCAAGAACCCCAAGGGCAACCCGCTCGAGGTCGCCCGCATCGCCGGCATCGGCGCCGCCAAGCGCGCCTGGGAACTGATCCCGCTCTGCCACCCGCTGCTTCTGACGCACGCCGATGTCGAGATCCGCCTCGAAACGCGCGGCGTGCGCATTGTTTCGGAGGTTTCCACCGTCGGCCCCACCGGCGTCGAGATGGAGGCGCTCACCGCCGCCGCCGTGGCCGCCCTCACCGTGTACGATATGACCAAGGCGCTCGACAAGGGCATCGAGATCGCCCGCATCGTGCTGCTCGAGAAGACCGGGGGCAAAAGCGGCCGTTACCGGCGGTCGGGATCGGAGAAGAAGTGATCAACGCCGCGGTATTGACCATCAGCGACTCGGCGTACGCCGGCACGCGCACGGACGTTTCCGGACCCGCGGTGCGCGAGCGCCTGGAGCAGTTGGGCTGGTCGGTTTCCGCCATCGAGGTGCTTCCCGACGAGACCGATCTGATTTCGGCGCGCCTGGCGACCCTGGCCGGCGGCAACCAGTTCGCGGCGATCTTCACCACCGGAGGGACCGGCGTGGCCGCTCGCGACGTCACTCCCGAGGCCACGCGCGCCGTCATCGAGCGCGAGATCCCCGGCATCGGCGAGCTGATGCGCAGCCACGGCCGGAAGTCCACGCCGCTGGCCGCGCTCTCCCGCGCCGTAGCCGGAATTCGCGGCCAGGTCCTGATCGTGAATCTTCCCGGCTCGCCAAAAGGCGCGGTGGAGTCCCTGGACGGTATCATTGATGTAGTGCCGCACATCCTGCAGTTGCTGCGCGGCGACACCGGGCACGGCCCGAACACGTAACGGCAGGGACGCTGGGGGCGTCTGGAATTATGATGCTGACAAGATCGATCCTTCCCGCTTTCCTGTTGGCGAGCCTGGCGGTCGCTCAGGAGCCCAGCACCCCGATCTTCCGCTCCGGGATCAAGGTGGTGGTGGCTCCGGCCGTGGTCCTCGGCAAGCATGGCCAGTACATCAACGACCTGAAGAGTAACAATTTCCAGCTCACCGACAATGGGAAGCTCCAGGACATCAAGGTGGATGTCACCTACGTCCCCATCTCGCTCGTGGTGGCGATTCAAGCCAATGCCAATGCCGAGCCGGTGCTGCCGGCGGTCCGCAATATCGGGCCGCTGCTTCAGGGGCTGGTGACCGGCGACCAAGGCGAAGTCGCGATTGTCGAGTTCGACCACCGCATCCAGACGCTCCAGGATTTCACCACCGACACGGGCAGGCTCAAGGAAGCCCTGGCTAAGCTGCGCGCCGGCTCGAGCATCAGCGCCTTGAACGACGCCGTGGTCGAGAGCGTCCGCATGTTGAAGACCCGGCCCGAGTCCCGGCGGCGGGTCCTTCTGCTGATCGCCGAGGCCCGCGATTACGGAAGCGAGGCGAAGGTTCGCGACGCGCTGACGGACCTGCAGTTCGCCAACGTCAGCGTATACTCGGTGAACATCAACCAACTGGCGAATTCCTTCCGGACCAAGGCGGCTCCGCCGCCGCCCGATCGCATACCGCCCACAGCCCGCACTTTGCCCGGGGGCGTCGCGCCGCTGCCCGACAACGCCAAGCAGCTTTATGGAAATCCGCAAAACTCGGCGGAATTCGTGCCGTTGATCGCCGACATTTTCCGGGGGGCCAAGTCCATCTTCGTGAAGGACCCGATGGAGGTCTACACCCGGTTCACCGGCGGAGACGAGCGCTCGTTCATCAGCCAGAGGGATCTGGAGAGCGCGATGAGCGCCATCGGAGACGAGTTGCACTCGCAGTACCTGCTCACCTACACGCCCACCAACCGGGAAGAGGGCGGCTTCCACGAGATCGTCGTCACCGTGGACCGGCCCGACGTCAAGGTCCGCACGCGGCCGGGTTACTGGGTGGCCGCACAGAACTGACGAGTTCGGAGTTGGCACCGAACCGCGCGCGGCCCGCGAAAGTCCGCTCCCTGACGGTCGCGGTTCGGTGCTGCGTATCCTCCCGGTAGCGGCAGCCTCCCGCGATTCAGCTACCATGCAAGCTGGGAATGAACATGGACCTGAATCGAAGATCGTTTTTCACGACACTTGGAACCGCTCTGACCGTCCCCCGGCTCCTCGGCCAAGGGCAGACGGGCGCCAAACCTTACGGCTCCGGTTCCTTCGGCGAGTGGATTGACGACGAGTTCGGCCTTCCCGCCTTCCATTACACCTGCGACCAGGTGCACGATCCCAAGGCCGTCACCGCGGTCAGACCGGGAATCCTCTCGACCACCGATCACATTCACCAGGTGGGCAACGACCGCGTGGTGGCCGTGGTTTCCAACTACGGCGTCGTCCAGGTGCGGCAGGACGAGGGCGCGCCGAAGTTCCTCAACGACTATCAGCCCGAACGCGGCCAGTACGGCGGAGGGATCGGCTACCTCACCGACGGCAAGGAGACGCTGAGCACCTTCTACACCGGCGACGCCAAGAGCTTCGATCGCGTTTTCGGAGCGGGCTACTTCCGCAAGCGCGTCGTCGGCGCCAACTACGGGGTCGATCAGGTGATCTCGGCGCCCTTCGGCGACGATCCCGTGCTGCTCTCGCAGGTGACCGTTACCAACCACGGCACGTCCGCGGCCCAGTTGCGATGGATCGAATACTGGGGATGCCAGGTCTATCAGTTCTCGTTCCGCTCTTTCATGGACGCTATGACGGGAGAGGGCAGCCTGGTCTCGCTGAGGCGCAAGCTGGGCGAGCGTTTCGCGCATCAGTTCCGCGCCTTGGACGCCCACGCCGGCCTCGCCGAGAGCAAGCGATTCCTCGGCCGTCTGCCGGAGGAAGAGGCTGCGTTCGAGAGGATCAAAGCGAACCTCGCGGCCCGCCCGAATCCGTTTCTGGGACCGGTTCAGGAGACGGTTCCGGAGGCGTCCTTCGACGACCTCGAGCCGCCGCCGGTCTTCCTGGTTTCGCTCGATGCGCCCGCCGATGGTTTCGCCACCAACGCGAAGAAGTTCTTCGGTGAAAGCGGCGCGGGCAACCCCGCCGGGATCGGCGACGCGCTCGACGGCGACCTCGGTGCGAGCGGCCCTGAGAGCGGCCTGCTGCTCGAACGCAAGTTCACGCTCAAGCCGGGCGAACGGCGCACGCTGTACTTCCTGTATGGCTATCTGCCGAAGGGGACCGAGCTCGATCCGCTGGTGAACAGGTACCGCGCCAAGCCCGCCAACGTATTGGCGGATTCGAGCAAGCAGTGGAAGCGGAGCGCGTTCCGATTCGACGCGCCGTCCGAGCCCTGGATCGCCCGCGAGACCGCCTGGAACTACTACTACGTTCGCAGCAGCCTCACCTACGACGACTATTTCGGCGAGCACATCGTAAACCAGGCCGGCATTTATCTGTACGTTATGGGGTTTCAGGGCGCCGCGCGGGACCCGCTGCAGCACGCGCTGCCGTTCCTGTTCACCGAGCCGCAACTGGTCAAGGAAGTTCTGCGCTACACGTTGAAAGAGGTCCGCAAGGATGGCTCGATCCCTTACGGCATCGTGGGCCACGGCCAGATCATGCCGGCCGCGAGCGACAACTCGAGCGATATCCCGATGTGGCTGCTCTGGGCCGCCAGCGAATACGTCCTGGCCACGCGCGACGTCGCCTTCCTCGACGAACAGATCACAACCTTCCCGCTCTACGGACCGACGGCGGGGAAGGAATCGGTCCGCAATCTGCTGGCGCGCTGCTACCGCCACCTGGTGGAAGACGTCGGCGTCGGCGAGCACGGCCTGATGAAGATGCTCGAGGACGACTGGAACGACGCGCTCGTCACGGCCTGGGCGCAGCGCGTGCGCAAGGAATGCGTCGAACAAGGCGAGAGCGTCCTCAACTCGGCCATGGCGGCGTATGTCTTCGACTACTACGGCCGCATGCTCGCTTATGGGGGCCAGGATGCCACTGCGACCCGGCAGAAGGCGGAGGAGCATCGCAAGGCTGCCCGCGCGCAGTGGACCGGCAAATGGTTGAGGCGCGCCTGGCTCGGTCCCACGCTGGGCTGGTTAGGAGAGAAGGGGCTGTGGATCGAGCCGCAGCCGTGGGCCATCATCGGCGGCGTCACGACGCCCGAGCAGACCAAAGAGCTCGTGCAGGCGGTCGACGAAACATTGCGCCGTCCTTCGCCCATCGGCGCCGCGCAACTGAACAAGAGCGCGGACATGCTGGAGAAAGGCGTCTGCGGACCGGGCGAGGCGATCAACGGCGGCATATGGCCGTCTCTCAACGCCACGCTCATCTGGGCGCTGGCCCTGGTGGATCCGAAGATGGCTTGGGACGAGTGGCGCAAGAATTCGCTGGCGCGCCACGCAGAGGTGTACCCGGACGTGTGGTACAACACCTGGAGCGGCCCCGACACGCTCAACTCCACGGTGAGCCCGCATCCTGGTGAGACCGTCACAACCGGCTATCTGCACTACACCGACTACCCGGTATTCAACGTTCACTCGCACGCCTGTTCGCTGTATTCGCTCGTGAAGGTGTTGGGCGTGCAGTTCACCGCCGACGGCATGGGGGTCGCGCCCGGGCTGCCGGTGGCTTCCTACCGCTTCGACACGCCCCTGCTGGGCGTGGTCAAATCGGCCGCGGGTTACGAGGGCTGGTACGCGCCCTCGCGGGCCGGCACGTGGACCATCCGCGTGAGTCTGCCGCCCGGGGAGGCCCAACAGCTGAAAAAGGCCGAGGTGAACGGAGCCCGTGTGCCCCTCGAGCACGGGCCTCTCGGCGCGATTGTGCTGAAGGGCACGAGCGCCCCCGGCAAACCGCTGCGCTGGCTGCTGCGCTAGCCTCGCGTCGCCAGCGGGCCGCTCCCTGACGGTCGCGGTTCGGTGCTCAGCGCTCGAACGCGAGCGCGCCGAAGCTGACCACGCTCTGCTCGTCGATGTTCCATTGCTCGTAGCCGAGCAGGCGCGCGCGCGCCGTGGGCATGGCCTTGAGAAACGTATAGAGCGGCGCCGAGCCGCACCACTTCAGCGGATCGCCGTTCTCCTGAATCGCACTCCAGAAACCCGCCGCGTCGCCGCTTTCGATCAGCCCGATACGCCGGCGGTCGGCCTGGGCCACGTGCGCCATCGGTCCCTCATTCGCCCGCGCGGGGAACGGGTCGCCGTAACGCTTGCCCATGTGGGCCAGGTCGACGCCCATCACCCAGAACAGGCGCTGCCCTTCGCGCGATGCCATGTCGCTCAACGCGTCGATGAAACGTCGAATGCCCTGGTCATCCTCCGGCTTTCCGCCACCGCGAATACTGGCGGCGAACGAGCCGCAGAGCACCGGCAGAATCCGGATCTCGGGGCCGAAGAGGTGCTGCAAAAAGACCACCTGAAACTCGATCGAATGCTCGACCGCGTGACAGTAGTCCTCCAGGTTCACCGCGTCTCCGGCGGCGGCCACCAGTTGCTCGACCAGCGCCCGCTCCGTCCGCGCCTCGCCTAGCGGAGTGACGAAGGACTTCATGGTGAGGCCGAATTTCTGGGGCTCTCCGTAGTGCGACGTGCCCAGGATGACGAACACGCGGTCCTTGTACTCCGCGCCGAGAGCGCCATAAGCGGCCGCGTACGTGCGATAGCCGCCCTCGGGACTGATGTGCGGCGCGGCGATTCCCATCAGGCCGGCGAGCGGCGCGGGCGCCACCGCCGACATCCAGCCGTCGAGCGTCGCGCGCATCGCATCGGCCTGTTCCGGATACGCGCCGCCTGCGTGCGAGGCCTCCCGCCGCTCGGCCCGTACGAACGCGGCGTGCTGTTCCGCGCGCAGACGGCGGTAGACGTCATCCTCCACGAAGCCGGCTTCGCTCAGCGCCTGCCTCAGGTGCTGTTCGACCTCGCCCATCTGCAGGTCGCCGGTCAACTGCACCAGCGCCGCTCGCAGATCCAGGTCCGTCTGGCGGCCATCGAAGAACTCGAGGCATTGCACCAGCACCGGCGGAACGATTAGCGTGGCGTCGGAATAACGGAATGGATCGCGGATCAGCAGCCCCGGCCGGTCGCGAAGCGGCGACGGCACGAAATCGAGATCCATTCTGAGGCGAGGTAGCGTCTCCGGCATGTGCTTCCATTATGAACTGAGCGATCAGCCACCGCCTATCGACCGCGAAGCCCCCGACCCCAGCCGCGGGCGTCTGCGGTAGCCTTCGAATATGGGCGAATTCACGGGGAGGGTGGTTCTGATTGCCGGCGCCAGCGGCGCCCTGGGCACGGTCGTGACGCAGGCGTTTCTCGATGCCGGCGCCAGCGTGGCCGCGGTTTCGCGTTCCGGATCGGAGATATCGGCCGACTTGACGCGACCCGACGAGGCCGCGCGAGCCGTTCAGACGGTGCTCTCGCGTTTCAAACGACTCGATGTCCTGCTGCATCTCGCTGGAGGCTTCGAGGGCGGCACGCCGGTGGCTCAGACCGACGATGGGGTCTGGACCCGCATGTTCGACCTCAACCTGAACGCGGCTTTCTATTGCGCGCGTGCCGCCCTGCCGGCCATGATCGAGGCCAGGTACGGACGCATCGTCGCCATCGGCTCGAAGACCGCCGTCGAGCCAGTGGCGACCCTCGCCGCCTACGGCGCCTCGAAAGCCGCGCTGGTGGCCCTGGTCCGCACCATCGCGCTCGAGGTGAAGCGCTCCGGAGTCACGGCCAACGTGGTGCTGCCCAGCGTGATCGACACGCCGGCCAATCGCGCCGCCAGTCCGGGCGACGACTTCTCGCGCTGGGTCAGGCCCGAATCGATCGCGCGCCTCCTGCTGTGGCTCGCCTCCGACGCAGCCGCCGACGTCAACGGCGCCGTCGTCCCGATCTACGGCCGCGTGTAACGACGGGGGGCGGGCTTCAGCCCGCGCGGAACTTCAGTTCCGCCGCCCCGCGGAGCGGGGCTGATGCCCCGCGCGGGCTGAAGCCGGCCCCCCCGCTTCGCTCTTAGCAGTCCGGCGCTACCATAAAGTATGGCGTCACCGGCAAGGATTCCGGATTCCGAAATCGAATCCGCTCTTCACAACCTGCATGGCTGGCGAGTCGTGGAGGGCAAGCTGCACCGCGAATACCTCTTCACCGACTTCGTCCAGGCTTTCGAGTTCATGGCCGCCGCTGCACTGCGCGCGGAAGCGATGAACCACCACCCCGATTGGTCAAACGTCTACAACCGCGTCACGATCGACCTCGAGACGCACGATGCCGGCGGCATCACCGACAACGACCTTCGCCTGGCCGGATTATTCGAGGAAATCGCGCGTAAACTGCAATGAACATTTCCAGACGCGTTTGGATGGCCGGCGTCGCCGGCGCTCCGGGCATGGTGCGCGCTCTCGGTCAGCCCCAGCCCGGGGCCGCGTTCCCGGGTTCGCCAAAGCTCGATGCCATTCTGAATCAGGCCGTCCGGGATAACCGCCTGCCCGGAGCGGTCCTGATTGTTGGCCACCAGGGCCGAATACTCCACCGCCAAGCCTACGGATTCCGCTCGCTCGCGCCAGCGCGCGAAGCCATGACGCTCGACACCGTCTTCGACGTCGCCTCGCTCAGCAAGGTTGTCGCCACCACGCCGGTCCTGATGAAGCTCTTCGAGGCTGGCAAACTCCGCATCAACGATCGGGTGACCGAATACCTCCCCGAGTTCCAGGGCGGCAAAACCGACATCTCCTTGCGCCATGTGATGACCCATTTTTCCGGCTTGCGGCCCGACCTGGATCTTGAAGCCGAATGGAGCGGCTATCAGACCGCGGTCCGCATGGCGCTGGCGGAAAAATGCACCGTCCCGCCCGGAACCGTGTTCTCGTACAGCGACATCAATTTCATTCTGCTCGGGGAGATCGCGCAGAGGTTGAGCGGCGATTCCCTGGCCGCTCGCGCGCAGGCGGACGTCTTCACACCGCTCGGTATGCGCGAAAGCATGTTCCAGCCGCCGGAGTCCTGGCACGCGCGCATCGCGCCCACCGAGAACGTCAAGGGACGGATTTTGCGCGGCGTCGTTCACGATCCCACGGCCCGGCGCATGGGTGGCATCGCCGGCCACGCGGGCCTTTTCATGACCGCCGACGACCTGGCGCGCTTCGCCGGAATGATGCTCGGCCGCGGCGAATCCGGCGGCGTGCAGCTGTTCAATCCCCTCACGGTCGAGAAATTCACTACGCCCCAGTCTCCAGCGGACCAGCCCGTGCTTCGCGGACTGGGCTGGGATATCGATTCGCCGCTTTCGGGAAACCGCGGAGAGTTATTCCCCATCGGCTCCTACGGCCACACCGGATTCACGGGGACTTCGCTTTGGATCGACCCGGCCTCCCAGACCTACGTGATCCTGCTCGCCAATAGCGTGCACCCGCACGTCCGGCCCTCGCTCGGTTCCGAGCGGGGACGCATTGGGACCGTCGCCGCCGCCGCGCTGGGCGTGAGGACCCCCGGCGTCCTCGTCACTGGCTACAACGAGACCATCGCGGGCCCCGGACTCCACCGCGTGGTGGCACGGAACGCGACCACTCTGACCGGCCTCGACGTGCTCGCCAGCCAGAACTTCGAGCCCCTCGCCGGACGCCGCGCCGGCCTGATCACCAACCATACCGGAGTGGACCGCCAGGGCCGGCGCAATGTCGACCTGATGCTGGCCGGCGGAGTCAAAGTGGCCGCGCTGCTCTCTCCGGAGCATGGAATCACCGGCGCCGAGGACCGCGAGGATGTCGCCAGCACCACGGATGCGGCCACCGGCCTGCGCGTTTGGAGCCTCTATTTGGCCAAGGGCCGGCGCCCTACCGCCGAAATGCTCGAGGGTCTCGACGCCCTGGTCTTCGACATCCAGGATATTGGCGCTCGCTTTTACACGTATATGACAACGATGGCGTACTGCATGGAAGCGGCGGCGGCGCACAGTATCCCCTTTTACGTCCTCGACCGGCCGAATCCCATCACCGGCGTTCACGTCGAAGGGCCGGTGCTGGACCCCGACCTCACGTCGTTCGCCACCTACCTGCCGCTTCCCCTGCGCCATGGAATGACGGCCGGCGAACTGGCCCGGCTCTTCAACGTCCGCAAGCGGATCGGCGCCGCGCTGCACGTCATCGCCATGCGGGATTGGCAGCCCGGCGACTGGTTCGACGCGACGGGATTGCCTTGGATCGACCCTTCGCCCAACATGCGCAGCCTCAACGCCGCGCTTCCCTACCCCGGTGTGGGGATGATCGAGGCCTCGCGGAACTACTCGGTGGGACGGGGCACCGACGCCCCCTTCGAACAGATCGGAGCGGACTGGATTCGCGGGCCGGAGCTCGCAGCCTTCCTCAATGGCCGCTTCATCCCGGGCCTGCGGACCTATCCCACGCGCTTCCGCCCCGCCTCCAGCAACTTCTCCGGGCGGACCGTCGAAGGCGTCCGCTTCGTGATCACGGACCGGGAGGCTTTCGATGCGGAGAGACTGGGCCTGGAGCTCGCTTCCGCGCTCGGCCGCCTGTATCCTTCGCGGATCTCGCTGGAAGACAACCGGTGGCTAATCGGGAACCGCCGGACGATAGAGATGCTTCAGGCGGGAGAAGATCCCGCGCGCATCCAACAGGCCGGCCAGGAGGCCCTCGAGGCGTTCCTCAAGTTGCGTGAGGAGCACCTGCTGTATAGGTAGCTTTCCCGTGGCGGCCTCTCACGGTCGCGGCCCGGTGCCGGAGGGCAGAACGGCACCGGCCGCGCCGCGGGGAAAGCGGATGTCCGGAGGGAGGATGACTAGGAGGCAGCGGGCTTGGCCACGCTGGTCTTGTTCTTGCTCCCGGGGGGACGGCCGCGCTTCTTTGCCATGGCCAGCCAGGCTGGCGGCCTGCCGCGACGCCTGCCGCGGCCGCGAGCCAGCCGCTCCAGGCTGATGATGGCTTCTTCAATCTGTTCTCGTTCCTGTCGTAAGTCGGCGATGATCTTGGTAACGTCCATCTCTGCTCCTAGTGGCGGTCGCCCGTCTGTTCTGAAATCGGAACAGCCAAGCGACGACGTAAAGAATACTAGAGCAGTTTTATCGCACTTTTGCTCGGGTTTCAAGTGGTTTGTTCTGAAATCAGAACAAAAACCTCACCCCTAGGGTTTTTTGTGGTTTTGGCCTCCCGGAGGCATGGTACCGGGAAACCCGCCGGCTAAATCCGCTGATTCCCTCCGAAATTTCCGGCGCCAGTGAAAATAAAAGGGTAAACCGGTCACAATGATCGCCAACCCCAGAAGCGACTCCCGCGGCGACTGGATTAGCGTGGACCACACCACCGCGAGGGCTCCCAGTACGAATAGTACCGGTACCCCCGGATACCCTAGGGTTCGGTAGGGCCTCGCCAGGTCCGGTCGCCGCCGCCGCAGCACCAGCACCGCGATCCCCGTCATTCCATAGAGAATCCAACTGGCGAACATCACGTAGGTGTACAGTTCCTCGAAGCGGCCGCTCAGCACCAGCACCGCGGCCCACCCGCACAGCGCCAGGATGGAAACCCCCGGCGTGCGGTACACCGGGTGAACTTCGGCCACCCTGCGGAAGAAGAGGCCGTCTCGCGCCATCGCATAAGGGACACGCGCACCCGAAAGGATGGATCCATTCAACGCCGCGAATATCGACACCATGGCAGCCACGCTCACCGCGCCGGCGCCCGCGGCCCCGAAAACGCGCTGCATCATTAAGGCCGCCACGCGCGGCGCTCCGGCCACCTCCCGCGCCGGCAGGACGCGAAAATACGCCAGGTTGGTCAGCAGATAGATCGCGATTACGGCCACCGTCCCCGCGATCAGCGCCCGCGGAAGGCTCCGCTGCGGATTGCGAATCTCCGAAGAGACCATGCTCACATTGTTCCAGCCGTCATAGGCCCACAGGGCCCCCACCAGCGCGGTGAAGAAGCCGGCGGCGCCGCCCACCGCTGGAATAGAGGATGAGAGGTTTGCGGCGCTTCCCTGCCCCGCCACCACCCCGATGACGATAATCCCGCCGATCAGCCCGAGCTTCAGCGCCGTCGCCGTCACCTGGACCCGGCCTCCGAACTTCACCCCGGCGTAATTGACCGTCCCCAGCACCAAAATCAGCGCCATCGAGCAGATCTGACCGTACGTAATTTCGAGCGGCCCGCCTTTGGGACCGATCGGCAGCCGAACGGTTGCCATGGCGCGTTCGAGGCTGGGCGCGAAGTTGGCTAAATAGACGAAGAACAGCGTTGCAATGGTGGCAATCGAGCCGCTCTTGGCGACCCACATCTGGGTCCAGCCGTAGAGGTAGCCCCAGAGCGGGCCGTAAGCCTCCTTCAGATAGACATATTCGCCGCCGGCTTCGGGCATGGCCGCCGCCAACTCGGCGTAGGTCAGCGCGCCGAACAGCGTCAGAGCGCCCCCGAAAATCCAAACCAGGAAAACGGCGCCCGGCGACCCGACCTCGGCCACCATTTTCGAGGAGACGCGAAAGATTCCGCTCCCGATGACCGTGCCGATCACGATCGCCACCGCGCTCCAGATGCCCAGATCGCGCTTTAGTCCCGTTTGCGGGCCGCTATTTTCGCTCACCCGAACCCCTTTCGAACAGCGGAGAAGCCAGCCATGCGGATCCGAAAGTCACCACGGTGCCGACGGCGGCGAACCACGTCCAGGCCACGCTGGTGCCGAGTTTCAGATAAACCTCCGTGCCGATACCGGCCACCATGCCAAAGATCGCCGCATTTTGCGGGACGCGGCGCGGCAGCAGGCCCAGCAGGAACACTCCCAATAATCCGCCATAGGCGATGGAGGCGATGGTGAGCCCGGCCTCGAGCACCGTGCCCCAGTGCCGCGCGAAGCTTCCAATGATCAGCAGCACCAGGCCCCAGAGGACGGTAGCGGCGCGCGCCACGCGCACCTCGCCGGCGTCGCCGGAGCGCCCCTGCGCTTCGACCGAGCCGCGACCGCCAGGGAGCGGTTGTGCGTCAGCCGCGCGGCCCCGCAGCGGTCTCCAGAAATCGATCACCGTGGTCGAAGCCAGGGCGTTCAGCGCGGCGCTGAGATTGGACATGGCGGCGGCCAGGATCGCGGCAATCACCAGTCCCGCCACGCCCGGCGGCAGCGAGCGCCACACGAATTCCGGATAAAGAGCGTCGGTATTCGAAGGGGCGGCCAGGTGCCGGTCCGAACGCAGAACGAAAAGCATGACGCCGATCAGCAGAAACAGGCTGAACTGGACGAAAATCACGGCCCAACTGGCGAATAGCGCCGCCCGGCTTTCCCGTTCGTTGCGGGCCGAGAGCAGGCGCTGCACCATCAACTGCTCGGTTCCGTGGCTGGCGGTTGTCAGGAAGCACCCGCCCACCAATCCCGCCCAGAAGCTGTAGCGGCGGGCGAAGAACTCCGCCGTCGGGTGGAAGCTGAAGTCGAACACGCGCAGCTTCCCTAGCGGAGCTGCCACCGCCACCACATGCTGCCAGCCTCCCGGAATCTGGTGCAGAAGCACCACGAAGCTCACCGCCGCGCCCAGGACGTAGAGGAACATCTGCACCACGTCGGTCCAGATCACCGCTGTCATGCCGCCTTCGAAGGTATAGAACAGCGTCAGGCAGACAATCAGCGCGATGGAGGCCATCTCGCCGGTGCTGAGAACAATCGAAATCACGATCGAGATGGCGAAGACGCGGACGCCTTCGGCAAAAGCGCGAACGATCAGGAACGTCCCCGCGGTCACTCGCCGCAGCCGCGGTCCGAACCGGATTTCGATGAGCTCGTACGCCGTATACATTTCGCCCCGGAAATAATGGGGCAGGAAGAGAAAGGCGATCACCACGCGCGCCACCAGGTATCCCAGGACCACCTGGAGGAAGCCGAGATCGCCGCCGAAGGCCAGGGCCGGCGTGCTGATGATCGTCAGCGTGCTGGTCTCGGCGGATACGATCGAGAGCGCGATGGCCCACCAGGGCGCGGTCCGCCCGCCCAGGAAATACTCCTTCAGGCTTTTCTGGCGCCGCCGGAAATGCGCGCCGAACCAGGTGACCCCGGCCAGATAGACGAGAATGACGGCCCAGTCCGCGTACCGCATTCGTGAGCTTCCAGGATACCCGGTGCGGTGGGGCAGGCGTCCACGCCTGCAGCGGGTCTCGAGACCCGCCCTTCGCCCCGTCCCCCGAAACCTCCCGAAACAACCTGGCGCCCA
>DATNLV010000454.1:0-8561 GCA_035602665.1 Bryobacteraceae bacterium
TATTGATGTTGGGAGCCCAGAAGTCCAGCCCCACGCCGCTGAAGTTGCCGCGCCGGATGTCGGCGTTGTGCTTGGCGCGCGCCTCCGTGCCGATCGCCGTGGCCATCTCGTGGACCAGCGGGGCATCGAACGTCGCCGCCAGGCCGATCGGCTCCGGGAACACCGTCGCCGTCCCCGAGGCCACTCCGTGCAGCGCCTCGGTCCACCAGTTGTACTCCGGCACCTTCAGGCGTGGGATCGCCGCGGCCTTGTGCACCACCTGGGAGACCTTCTCTTCGAGCGTCATGCGCCCGACCAGGTCATCCACACGCTGTTCCAGGGGCACCGAGGGATCGAGGTACGGAGGATCCGCCGCCCGCCCGACGCCTGCAACCGCCAACATCGCCACACCAACGAAAGGGAGTGCTCTGACGCTCATGACTCCCTATCCTAACCTGCCGGGTCATCGGCGTGGGCAGGCTTCCAGAACATTACTGGCCACGGATGAACACGGATAAGAAAAACATCAAAAGACGATTCTGTTTTATCCGTGTTCATCCATGTCTATCCGTGGCCCCACTGTGTTCCTGGGCTTTTTCAGCCCTACCCCGCGGCCAGCCGCAGCGCGCGCGGTTCGCTGGTGGCTTCGGGCTTCCTGGCTACTCCCGCGCCGATGTCGATGGGCGCACGGGCAAATGAATCCGCCCAGAGCTGGCGGAATTCCCCGAGCTTCCGGCTCACCTTCCTTCGAAGCGCGGATTCGATCCTGCGGTCGCCGCCCTGCCGCTCGATCATCTCCCGAACCGCCTCGCAGTCGCTGATGACGCCGAGCACGTTCTGGAGAGACTTCAGCCGCTCCATCCAGCCGTCGAAGGGCGCGCCATAGACCGGCGCAAACAGCTCCAGTGTGTAGCGAACCTTCTTCGCCTCGATCCGAAGCCGGTGGATCTTCTCGACCGAAGCCTTGGGGCCGAGGGCGCGCTTGCCACGGCTGGCGAACTCCTCGAGCATCGGCTCGATCGCTCGCTTGGCGGTGGTCGCGATCGGATCGTGGTTGACGCCGCGGCCGCGACTCTCGAGAGCGGCCCGCCATCTGGAGTACGTCCTGCGCTCCACCCAGTGTCTGAGCGCGGCCGTCAGGTCCCGCTCCGCTTCCTTGCGTCGTTTCCGGAATGACGTCAGAATCGCGGCCGGCGCGGACTTGAATCGCGACAGCATTTCGATGGCGATGTCGTAGTCACGCACATCCCCGGCCAGCCGCATGGTCCTTTTCAGCCGGCGCTTGATCTTCTTCACTTCCTGGACGGAGAAGCAGGAGTCGAAGGCGGCCAGCGCCTGCGTGAATCGGCGGATCGCAACCCTGAGGTCATGCACCTCGCCAGCGCGTGGCGATTTCGCCGTGCGGCCCGTCTGGTACGCAAAGCGGCGCAGCAGTCCGCCCGCCTGCTCGCTCGCAAACGTACCAGTTTCGTTGGTGATCATCATCCCGGGTGCCCAGTCGGCGCCGTATTCTTAATTATAGCCTGCGGGTGACCGGCCGCTTCAGCCGCCAGGGGACGTAGCAAACGCCAACATAATCAGTCGATTGGGAGAGCTGTCAGACGAGTTCTTCGGCCCGGCGGGGCCGGTTGGATGTACAATCGATTCTGGCCAGGATGGCGGCGCGGAACCCCCGTCGAAGCGATCGCGTATGTCGGTTATGGGGTGCGCCACCCTGGCGCTCATCCTGTGCGAAAAGATTCGGACCCAACCTTACCTGTTGCGAGCAGGAATGGTAACATAGCAGCTTCGAAGATTCCATTTGTTTGGAGAGATTTATGGACAGCAAACACGAACACGGATTCCTCGACAGCCTGAAGCATCTTGCCTTCGAAGAGGAGCCGGCGAAGCCGGCGCCAGACGCCACGCCGACCACCGTTCCGACGCATGCGCCGGCGATGACGGCGGCCCCTGAGCCGGTCGCCTACTCCCTGCCGATCGACGCGGGAGTCGTTCCGGATAACGACGAAGTCTACCGGAAGATCCTGGCCAAGACCGACTTCGAAGGCACCGCCGCGGCCGCGACCATACACAAGTTCCTGGAGCCGCTGAAGGCCATCCCGGACACCGTGATGCCCCCGAACGTGAAATTCAAAACCGCCGTGCTGCAGGCCAAGGCACAAGCCGGGCTGACCGAAGACAGCATCCTGGCGACCTTTGACACGCTGCAGGCCAGCTTGAAGCAGGAACAAGACGCGTTTGAGGCCAAGGCGCAGCAGTTCGCCGCCCGCGAGATTTCGGGGCGGCAGGACCGCATCGGCCAGATCAGCGCGCAGATCACCCAGCTTCAGCAGGAACTGGGACAGTTGTCGAGCGAACTGGTCGAGGCGCAGGGCAAGAGCACGCACGCGCAGAACCAGTTCGTGGCGGCCGTGAACCGCCGCGGCAGTGAAATCGAACAGCAGAAAGAACAGTACGCCGCCATGCTGAAAGGATAGGACAGAGTCATGAGCCTTTCGCCGATTACTCCCAGTTTCACCCAGAACCTGCAGGGCTACACGCCCAAATCGTTTTGGAAGCGTCCCGAAGGCCCCTTCGGCATGGTGGTGCTGGCGGCTATGATCGTTGGCGCCGGAGTCGGTCTCTACATCCTCCTGCCGTTCCTGATCACGCTGTTGCAGAATACCCTGTACGCGGTCGGCCTGACGGCGGCGCTCATCGCCGTGCTCTGGCTGGCGTTCAATCCGACTTTCCGCGCGGCCATCAAGAATCTGTTTCAATCCACGGTGCGCTGGTTCGCCTCCTGGGTGGTGGAGACCGATCCGATCGGCATTCTCCGCAACAACCTCGACGACATGAAGAAGGAGAAGGGCAACCTCGACCAGACTCTGCAGCGCTTCGCCGGCAGCGACGAGCGCCTTCAGCGCAGCATCGCCGCCAAGAACGGCGAGATCAACACCCTCGGTCACAAGGCCGCCAAGGCGGAACAGATGGCGGCGGCCGCCCCCGACCCCATGGAGAAGGAACGCCTCATGCTCGAACGGCAGACCTTCCTGGAGAAGGCGGGCATGCTCATGCAGGGCGTGAAGCAGTTGCAAGCCCTTCAGGAGCAGACCTCGAAGATGCTGGGGACTTTCCAGCACTGGTCTCAGATCGCCGACAGCAAGATCCAGCGGACCGAGAACAAGGTCAGCTTCCTCGCCGAGCAGCGCAAGATGATCCTCGACGCCAAAGCGACTTTGGGCGTCGGCCAGCGGTTGCTGCGCGGCAATCCGGAACAATTGAAGATGGTCGACATGGCGCTGGAGTACCTGGAAGACGACACGGCTCGCACCCTGGGTGAGATCCGCGAGTTCAGCCGCTACACCGACAAGCTGCTCACGGACGACCAGATCGAATCCGGCGCCATGGCGGACGAAGCGGCCGGCAAGTTTGCCGAGTTCAACCAAAAGCTGCTCACCGCGGGCAACCAGCCCGCCGGGGCCGACATGATTCAGATTCCCGGAATGTCGGCGCCGGATCCGGTAGCTACACCCCGGACTCCGGCTAGCGGAAAGAGTTCGGGCGATTACGACAACATGTTCAAGTAGACCAAAACAAATTTGGCCACGAATGAACACGAATGAACACGAATAAAACAGAACTTGGTTTTGGTCTTTCTTATTCGTGTGCATTCGTGTTCATTCGTGGCCAGAAGCTTTTTTCGTGTAGTTCATCTGGAGGATGACCAAATGGCGCGTTTGAAACCGCAGGCAAAGGTTGTCTTGATTGTGATCCTGGCGGGCGGCGTGGTCTTCGGACTGCGATCCGCTATGCAGCACGGCTGGATTCCAACCCCCGGCATCATCAAGTCCATCGTCGCGACCCGCGTGGACCTGCCGCCTCAGACGGAGGCACAGGTCGCCAACGTGCAGGCGCTGCCGTATCCCTCGACAACCGCGGCCGCAGTGTCGGCGACGCGTGTGCCGGTGGACATCTGGGAGTGGAACGCCATGTTCGCCCTGCTCTACGCCAACGGCGGCAAGGAGACTACCAAGGGTTCGCTGATGGAGAAGTACGGCGTCAACCTGGCTCTGCACCGCGAAGATTCCAATTCTCAGATGAAGGCCGACCTGCTCACCTGCGCCAAGCAACTCCACGATGGCGAGAAGACCTGCTCCTCGGGCGCCGTGGCCCTGGTGGTCATGGGCGACGGTGGCGGCCAGTGGCTGGCGGACCTCAATCCCCAGCTGAAGAAGTTGGGACCGGAATACCAGGCCGTCATCATCGGGGCCGTGGGCCGCTCCAACGGAGAGGATGCGCTGCTGGGCCCGGCCGAGTGGAAATCCAATCCGCAGACCATGAAGGGCAAGACCGTGGTGGGCGTCATTCGCGACGGCGACTGGAACATCGCCCTGAACTATCTCGGATCGAACGGCCTCAAGAACAACCCCGACCTGAAGACCTACGACCCCGACGCCGTCAACTGGATCTCGGCCCCGGACGAGGACTACATCAAGGCCGTCACCGAGGTCTACATCCCCAATCGTTGCGAAGACCGCAAGGAAGTCAAGGAAGGCCGGCCGACCGGCGAGATGGTCAAAGTTTGTCCCGATGGCGTAGTGACCTGGACTCCCGGAGACGAGCAGGCGGTGCATGGCCGGCCGGGCACGACCAAGATCGTGTCCTCGCACGAGTACGCTTCGCAGATGCCGGCCGTCATCGTGGGCATCAAGAAATTCTTCAACGACAACCGGGACGAAGTGCACGGCCTGCTGGCCGCGAATTTCCAGGCTGCCGACCAGTTGAAGGCTTTCGACGCCGCGCGCCGCAAGGCCGGCGAGATCTCCGCCAAGATCTACAACGACCAGACCGGCGACTATTGGTACAAGTACTACATGGGCGTCCACGATCCGAAGACCAGCCAGCCCCTGGGCGGCTCGGCGGTTTTCAACCTCGAGGACGACGTCAATTACTTCGGGCTCGACGGCAAGCACAATAACAACATGCGCGCCAGTTACGAGACCTTCGGCAAGATCGCCACGATGAACTACCCGCAACTCTTCAAGGACAATCCCATTCCGTCTTACAAGGAAGCCGTCGACACGTCGTTCATCTTCGGGGCGCAGGCGCTGCTCAACACCAGCGGCGTGCAGGGCGCCAGCGCCGAGACCGTGGATTACGCCAAGGAAGCCGCCGGCGGCACGGTGGTGGGCCACAAGGCCGTCTATATCAACTTTGCGAGCGGTTCCGACCAGCCCCTGTCGAACAGCCTGCCCATTCTGAGTGAGCTCAAGGATGCGCTGGCCATCAACTCGCAGCTGGCGCTCCAGATTGACGGCTACACCGACAACGCCGGCAGCGACGCCATCAACGTCCCGTTGAGCGAAAAACGCGCGCTCGCCGTGAAACGCTATTTTCAGCAGACCGCGCCGCTGAGCTTCCCGGAATCGCGCTTCAAGTCCGTCGCGGGCCACGGCTCCGAGAGCCCGCTAGCCTCGAACGCGACGGCCGGAGGCAAGGCGCTGAACCGCCGCGTCGAGATTTCTCAGATCGGCGAGTAGTTCGGTGGCGATCAAAATCATGAATCATGCCGCGACCGTATTCGCCCCCAACTCGGTCCTGAACCGGAACGCCATCCGCATCCTGATTGCCACGCAGGTCACGCTGGCGTTCCTGCTGTGGGCATTCAGTCCTTTCGTGCTGCTCCCCAAGCCGGGCGAAGTATTGGCCGCGCTTGGAGACATGTGGAGCCAGGGGCTCGGAGCGGAACTGATCACCAGCTTCCTGTTGAACCTCCAGGCGATTGCCCTGGCCACTGTCTTTTCGCTGCTGCTGGCTTATGCGACGGTGATGCCCTTTTTCCGCCCCATCGTCGCTCTACTTAGTAAGCTCCGCTTTCTGTCGCTGGTCGGACTGACTTTCTTTTTTACGCTGATGGCCAAGACCGGCCATCAACTGAAGCTGTCCCTACTCGTGTTCTCCGTCTCGGTGTTCTTCGTCACAGGAATGGCCGACGTCATCGAGAGCATCCCCAAAGAGAAGTTCGACCTGGCGCGCACGCTGCGCATGGGCGAGTGGCGCGTGGTGTGGGAGGTGATCGTCCTTGGCCAGGTGGACAAGGCTTTCGACGTGCTCCGCCAGAATGCGGCCATCGGTTGGATGATGCTGACCATGGTGGAGGGCATCGTGAGGTCCGAGGGCGGCGTCGGAACCATTCTGCTCGACCAGAATCACCACTTCCGGCTGGCCGCGGTATTCGCCATCCAGTTGACCATCCTCATGCTCGGCTTACTCCAGGATTACGGCATCGGCATGATGAAGGGCTTGCTCTGCCCGTATGCGGCACTGACGCTGGAGCGTAAGTAAATGGGAAACACTTCGTATTCCCTCGGCAAAACGCTGTTGAAGATCGAGCACGTCGGTCTCGAGTACGACGGCCGTCCCGTGCTCAGGGACGTCAACGCGGAGGTGCGCGACATCACCGTGCCCGGCCGGGTCCAGGGCCAGGTGGTCGGGTTTCTCGGACCATCCGGTTGCGGCAAGACCAGTCTGTTCCGGATCATCGCGGGGCTGAACGCGCCCACGTCGGGCCGGGTCTCCGTGAACGATCTCGATCGCCCGGTCAGGGCCGGAGAGGTCGGCGTCGTCTCCCAGAGCTACCCGCTTTTCGAACATCGCACCGTGCTCGGCAACCTGATGTTGGCGGCGAAGCGGAAGGAAAAGGACTCCAGCGCTGCCCGTGAGAAGGTCATGGGGTTGCTCAGAGAGTTCGACCTGGAAGACAAGTTCCCGCTTTACCCCGCTCAGCTCTCGGGCGGCCAGCGCCAAAGGTGCGCCATCATCCAGCAGATCCTGTGCAGCGAGCACTTCCTGCTGATGGATGAGCCCTTCTCCGGCCTCGACCTGCTCATGCTGGAGAAGACCTGCGAGCTGATCACCAAGGTCTCCGACATGGACGACCTGAACACGATCATCGTGGTCACGCACGACGTCACCGCCGCCTGTTCGGTAGCCGACCATCTCTGGCTCATGGGCCGCGACTCCGACGCCAGTGGGCACAAGCAGCCCGGCTCCCGCATCGTCAAGGAGTACAACCTGATCGAGCGCGACCTGTGCTGGCAACCCGGCATTATCACGACCGCGCGGTTCACCGATTTCGTTCGCGAAGTCAAAGAGGAATTCAGGAGGCTCTAGATGGACAAGAAAAGCGAGATCGAGCTATTGGTTTGTAAGTGCAAGTCCTGCACCCATTGGGAAATCGGCAGGGACGTGATCATCTGCAAGACCTGCGGCCTAGTTCTGCCGGCCAAAATCACGGTGGACGACCACCACATGCTTCATTGGCAGAAGCACGAGCGCTAGGACGGAGTCGTGTGGCATCGTGCCCTCGTTTCTGTGGTGCTCCTGCTTGCGGCGACGACGATCAAGGCTCAGCGGCAGCCCGACCTCGGCCGGAGGCCAGATCCACGCCCTAACCGTATTGAAGTCAGATTCGCCCTGGGCGAACAGACATTGGTGTGCAAACGATTCAGCGTCATTGCCCGGTACGAGGGCCGCGTCGTCCTCTCGGGGAAGTTCGCTCACGGTTTCGACATACCGTCCGCGGCGCAGAATCTGCCCAGGAAGGATGCGGTCGATATCGAAATCGCTTGTGGGAAGAACAGATGGCACTTCTCTCAGGTCGGCGAACGCGCCTTTCTGTGGGGTTATTGGTGGGTTGGCACGGACTATCCGCCATTTCAGACGGAGTTCTCTGGCCCGAGGTTCAAGGATGCTGCCTGGATCCACTATCTCCTCGTTGACCCGTCGGGCGATTCCGGCTTCGACGTCTTCAAGTATTGTCCTGAGAAGCTCAAGAACGTGAAGCCCGGACCTTGCTACGACTAGACGTTAATGCTTAAGTCCGTTTTAGTGAGCAGTCTAATGTCGGCGCTTCTCGGAGCGGCGAACCCGGCCTCGGGCCAGGCCTCGTCCGGGCCAACGGCTGAGGTTACAAGGGCGCGGATCAGCAGGTCGGTCTCCCTCCAGATCTCGGTATTCTCACCGGAGAAGGAGTTGTTGGTTCCGTACTGCGGCCGGGGCGAGGGAGGGGCCGAGAGCTTGTGCAACCTCGCAATCCACTTTGAGATCAAGACTCGGGAGGGATGGCGTCCTATGCGGCCGCGGTTCAAGGAGGTTGTATTGGGAGGCATGCCTCCAGATAAATGGATGTTCCAACGAATTCCCGCCGGCCGGAAGCACGATTTCTTGTTCACGTTCACCAGGGACGACTTTGCCGTCGAGACCGGCCAACAAATGCGCGCCGTGGTGGATGCGTGGCCCGATGAGCCGTCGATGAGGGCGCGTCAGGGATCGATTCAGTTGACAAGTCCGGCGTTCGACTGTCCATGAGGGAATCAGCATCGCCAGCGGGGGCGTTCACCTCCCTCGCCTAACTGCATTGCCTCTCAATTCAGCCGCTTCCGAATTCTGAGGCCGTCCCGGTGGACCGCGCCGTGCTATCTTCTTCGCGGATGGCCGTGTCTGCACAATGCCGAATCGAATCGTCGCGCAGCGTCGCCGGCCTCACGTGCCGCCTCGCTTTCGCGCAAAAACAAAAAATGCAGAAGGTCCCAATCCCC
>DATNLV010000461.1:0-9564 GCA_035602665.1 Bryobacteraceae bacterium
TTTACGAGGACCGCGATGGAGCGCTGTGGCTCGCCGGCACGCACCTCTACCGTTTCAGCGGCGCCGGCGCGGTGATCCACCGCTTCCCCGAGCCGCTCGCCGATGTGCGGGTGCGGAACGTCTTTCGCGACCGCTCGGGAGTGCTGTGGATCGGGACGGAAGGCCACGGCGTCTTCCGGCTGGTTGGCGGCCGGCCGGAGCCGATCCCAAACACACAGGCCTATATCCGCGCGTTCGCCGAGGACCACGACGGCAGCATCTGGATCGGTACCGATGGAGACTATTGCCGCTGGCGTCCCGAGGGCACCACGTATTATGAGCTCCACGAAAGCGTCCGCGCGCTGCTGGTGGATCGCAACGGCGATCTCTGGGTGGGCAAAGACCGGGGACTCAGTCGCGTCCACGCCGGCCAGCGGATCGAGGACGCGCTGACCCGGCGCCTCAGCGGCGAGAAAGTGTGGGCCATCCACGAGGACCCCGGGGGCGGCCTCTGGTTTGGCACCCGTGGTGGCGGCTTGTTCCGGTCGAAGGCGGGCAAGCTGGCGGTCTACACCACGGCGCGAGGGCTGGCGAGCAACAGCATCTATCAGATCCTCGAAGACCGGCAGGGTCGTTTGTGGATGAGCGGACCGAACGGCATTTCGTCCGTGAGCCGTCATGATCTGGAACTGGCGGGCGAAGACCCATCGTACCGTCCGGCGGTCAAGCTCTACGGCACTTCCGACGGCCTGGAGACGACGCAGATGTACGGCGGCGTTCAGCCGGCGGGCTGCATCACGGCGAAGGGAGAAATCTGGTTCCCCGGCTCGAAAGGCCCCGTGAGGATCGGCGCCGATCCGGGAGAGCCGGCCAGCCCGCCATTCGCGTCGATTTACCGCGTGGTAGCCGACGGACGCGACGCGGCGACCCAGGGAAATGTGAGCCTGGCGCCCGGCGACGGCAAACTCGAGATCCACTACGGCGCCATTCGCCTGCGATCCCAGGAGCGCGTTCGTTTCCGCTACCGCCTCGAAGGATTCGATCCCGAGTGGACCGAGACGCAAGGGCGCCGCGTGGCGTCGTATACCAACATTCCCCCGGGCCATTACTCTTTCCGCGTGCTGGCCTTCGACATGAGCAGCCCGCGCGATACTTCCGAAGCATCGCTCGCCATCGACTGGCGACCGCACTATTACCAGGCTCATTGGTTCTTCGTGTTGTGCGCCGCCATCGTCGTGGGCGCGGTTTGGGGCGTTCACAAGCTGCGCATGCGACAGGCTCACGAGAGGTTCACGGGCGTACTCGAGGAACGCAGCCGCCTGGCGCGCGAGATGCATGACACGGTAATCCAGGGCTGCACCAGCGCGTCGGTGCTTCTGGAAGCGTCGCTGAGCGTGCGAAACTCCACGCCGGAGATGAGGCAGGAACTTCTCGAAAACGCGCGCGACCTGGTTAGATCCACCATCGAAGACTCGCGCAGAGCCGTGTGGAACCTTCGGGAGAAGCCGCAGGCTCCGGGTGGAGTTGGCGCGCACCTCGCCGAGGTTGCCCGGCAGATCGGCAGCCAGGCCGGCATCCCTATCACCTGCGAATCCACCGGCGCCCCCGCGGTGGTGGATCAGGAGCGGGAGCACCATCTTCTTCTGGTCGTACGCGAGGCCCTCAACAACGCGGTAAGGCACGGGCATCCGAGGAGCATTCAGGTGGAGGTCAAGTCGGGCCGGCGCGTTCTGTCGATTGCGATTGTGGACGACGGGTGCGGCTTCGACCCGGCGGCTCTCGGCGACGGGGCTTCCGGCCATTACGGATTAGTGGGAATGCGTGAGCGGATGGAGTACCTGGATGGTAGCCTTGAGGTGAAAAGCAGCCCCGGCCACGGAACGCGGATTGCGATCACGGTTCCGGTGAAGAGCGCCCCACCTAAGGCCAGGGTGCGAGAGAACGTCGAGCGCAGTGGCTGAGAAGATCACAGTTCTGATTGTCGACGACCATCCGATGATGCGGCTGGGGGTCGCGGCGATCATCAGCGATCAGCCGGACATGGCCGTCGTCGCCCAGGCCGGCACCGGCGAACAGGCCGTGGAACTCTTCCGGCTGCACAAGCCGCACGTCACGTTGATGGATCTGCGGCTGCCCGGCATGAGTGGCGTCGATGCGATTCGAGCCATTCGCCGGGAGAGCCCGCGAGCCCGGTTCGTGGTGCTGACAACGTATGAGGGCGACGAGGACGTCCACCAGGCGCTTGAAGCGGGGGCGCAGGGTTACCTGGTGAAAGGCATGTCGCCCGAGGCTCTGGTGGACGCTTTGCGCCGGGTGCACGCCGGGCACAGGGTCCTGCCGCCGCCGGTGGCCAGGCGTCTGGAGTCCCGCACTCCCAACTCCGATCTGAGCGCACGCGAGCGCGAGGTGCTTCTGCTCATAGCCCGGGGCAAGAACAACAAGGAGATTGCGACCACCCTCGGCATCACCGAGGGAACGGTGAAGTGCCATGTGACGATGATCCTCAGCCGCCTGGGCGTGAGTGATCGGACGCAGGCAGTGGTGGCCGCGGCCCATCGCGGTATCGTTCACATCGATTAACAGGATTTTAATCTTTCACTCTGACTTAGGTCAGATGCCCCCTCCGTCCACCGGCCCTATCATCCACCTAGCCCGCTTTTTTGAATAAGGTCGAGCGAAGCGGCGAAAGGGCCCCAGCTACAAGTCGTGCCACGGTCGGAGCCCGCTGGCGCATTCGAGCAATGCGTCCGGCACGGCGATTGTGTGCAACCGCAGCAGGTGTGGCCCTATCGCGCTTCGCTTGAGCTGTCGATAACGCAGTGGAAAGAGTTGCTTCGGGGAGGTTGATATGGCCGTGTATGCCAACCGCGTTGTGCCTGTCAAGTTACAGGTCCTCTTTTTCGTGCTCGTCGCCGCCGCGCTGATTGCCCCTTCCGGCTATGCGCAAGGCACTGGCACGTGCACTCTTACTGGAACCGTTTACGATGCTTCGGGAGCCGTAATACCCAGCGCCAATATACAACTCACTTTCGAGACCACCGGCGCCTCCCGGCACACGACCGCGGACAGCGTGGGGTTCTTCACCTTTGTCGGGGTTCCGGCGGGAACGTACAACGTCAAGGTGGATTTCGCGGGTTTCTCGAGCTTCGTGCAGAAGGATATCGTCCTGCACATCAACGATCAGATCGACCTGCGAAGCATCGTTCTGAAGGTAGCGACTACCGGATCGACGGTCGAGGTGACGGCGGAGGCTCCGGTGGTTCCGGTCAGTTCCGGAGAGACGTCCTACACGCTCGGCAGCAAGCAGGTGGACGAGCTGGCGATTGTCGGCCGCAACGCCGTCGAGCTATTAAAGCTCATCCCCGGCGCGCAGAACAGCGGCGGATGGAATGGGACATACAACGGCGAGGTGGCGGCCTTCAACTCCGGCGCGGGGGCGTATACGGTCAATGGCACGCGCTTCGATCAGATGGCCGTTGTCAGCGATGGCGGCAACGTGATCGATCACGGCTTCAATGGCGGCGCCATGGTGACGCCCAACGTCGAGATGGTGCAGGAAGTGAAGGTGGAAACGGCCAGTTACTCGGCCGAGAATCCGAACGGCCCCATCGTGATGGAAAGCATCACGAAGTCCGGGGGCAAAGACTTCCACGGCACCGGCTACTACAGCATTCGCGACAGCAGCATGAACGCGAACGACTGGCAAAACAACGCCTATGGCGTGGCCAAGCCGCAGAGCAGATTTCAATACCCGGGGTTCAACGTTGGCGGCCCGGTGCTGGTGCCGGGAACGAACTTCAACCGGAATCATGACAAGCTGTTTTTCTTCGCCGGGTTTGAATGGATGCGCCAGGGCGTCGACCTGGGCCTGCATAGGGCCGTGGTGCCGACCGCGGCGATGCGCAAAGGCGATTTCAGCGATACCGCGTACGCCTCCACCTTGCTCCCGAGCATCGTGAGCACGCCGGTGTGCCAGGGCACGCTCGCCTCTTATTGCCTGAGCCCCGGCGTGATCAATCCGTCGGCCATCGACAAGGGTGGCAGCGTTCTGATGAACGTCTATCCTTTGCCGAACGCGACCCCTTCCGCGACCGGCGGCTATAACTACTTGAGCGATATCGTGAATCCGCAGCCCCGCACTCAGCAGCTCGTTAAGCTGGACTATAACCTGGCGGATTCCACGCACCTTTCGGCGCGCTACAACCATGAAGGCGAGACCGTCCCGATGCCCTACGGCCTGTGGCAGACTTGGCCGCAGATTCCTTATCCCGGCGGCGTGGTGACCAATGACCATTCGCATTCGCTGGCGCTGAACCTTACTCACACTTTCTCGCCGACCCTGACCAACCAACTCACGTTTACCGCCAACAATCTCTTCTACGGCGCCGGCCTCTCGACGCCGGACAAGGTCTCTGCTTCGAAGCTCGGATATCCGTACTATGGCGTTTACAACAACGGCCTGAATATCATCCCCAACGTGGGCGGCGATCCGGGTGTGGGCGACATCTTCGACGAGGGCGGGGTGGTTCCGAATCAAAACACGCCGAAATGGACTTACACGCTATCCGAAGACGTCTCCAAGGTAGTGGGATCGCACCTGTTCAAGGCAGGCTTCTACTGGAGTCACGAAACGTGGCAGCAGCGGACGGGCGACAACAACTATCTGGACCAGGGCGGGATTACGCTCGCTTCCTGGAACTCGCTCACCAACAACGCCTATGCCGACCTGCTGATGGGCCACGTCTCCATGTTCACCCAGGGCACCGAGGGTCTTCTGCTCGACTTTGCGGCCAACGAATACGACTTCTACGTGCTGGACACCTGGAAGATCAGCCGCAAGCTGACCATCAACTACGGCATTCGCATGGACCACATCGGCTGGTGGTATAACAAGCAGGGTCTGATCGCGGTGTTCGACCCCACCAAGTACGATCCCAACGCGGGCATCGCCGCCTACACCGGCATCGAGACGCACGCGAACGACCCCAGCGTTCCGCTCTCCGGCTATAAGCCCGTCAGCTTCCAGCCGGCGCCGTCGGCGGGCTTCGCCTACGACCTGACTGGTTCGGGAAAGACCGTCCTGCGCGGCGGTTTCGGCACCAACTACTACCGCGATGAGGGGATTTCCGCCGGCTTCAAGCTGGTGCAGAATCCTCCCGCCCAGGTTCTGAATTACATTTCCCCGTGGCCTGGCATATATCTCAACCAGCTGGCCTCCACGGTTCCCTCCGCCGCCCTGCCCTGGCCCAACGTGGCCATGATGAATGAGAACAAGATGCCGCGCACTTTCTCGTACAGCTTCGCGGTGCAGCGGCAGCTGGCGGGCAGCACGGTTCTGAACCTCGCCTACGTGGGCAACTCCAGCGCCAATCTGGTGGGCTGGCCCGATATCAACCCGGTGCCCGAGGGCGCCGAGACCGGGCAGAACTGGCCCGGCAGCTGGATGGATGCGACCAACCGCAAGTATCAGAATATCGCCGGCATCTATCCCGCGGCTCACATCCTGAAAGCCAATTACAATTCGGTGCAGGCCAGCGCATCGCGCACCAAGGGAGCCATTAACTACTGGCTGTCTTATAGCTTCGGAAAAGCCCTGGGAAATAATGCCGCGGACTCCTTCGACCAGTCGCGCACTTACGGTCTGCTGCCCTGGGACCGCACTCACTCGGTGAAGATCGCCTATAACATCAACATGCCCGCCTTCAGTAAGAAGTATCTGGGCAATCACCATTTTGGCAACACGCTCGTGGACGGCTGGCAGGTGAGCGGGAACACACAGTTCGATAGCGGAGCGCCGATGTTCCCGGCCACGCCGAGCTTCCCCGGCGGGCTCGCCATCAGCATGATGGGCACCGGCGACCTTGGCGGAGTCACCCAACTGGGCGGACGTTACATCGACGGCACCCCGGATGAAAACGCGGTTCCGCTGCTGGTCTGTAATCCGACCGCCAATCTCGCCGCGCACCAGGTCTTCAACGCCGCGTGCTTCCAGTCGCCGACGGCTGGACACAACGGCAACTACGTGCTTCCCTACATTCACGGTCCCTGGAGCAACAATAGCGACCTGACGCTGTTCAAGAATTTCCAGCTCAGCGAATCGAAGAAACTCCAGTTCCGGGCCGAGGCTTTCAACTTCCTCAATCACCCCTTGTGGGGCTTCACCCAGACCAACGACGCGGCGCTGCGGTTGATCTATTCCGCCTTCGGAGCGGCTCCGACCAATGCGTCCACGGCTGGGATCATGACCAACAAGTTCGGCCGCCGGATCATCCAGTTGGAACTGAAGTTCTACTTCTGACGAGGCAGCGGGGAGGGTCCGAGGGCCCTCCCCCTTTTTTACCTGGACTGAGCGACTGGCGCCCCCCATGGCGAAGAACATTCTCATCCTCGCGCTTGTTGTGGCCGCAAGCATGGTCGTATGCTCGCGGAGCCTGGCCGCGGGCCCGGACAGCTATGCGATCGGCGCGGATCTTTCCTTTCTCAAACAGGCGGAAGCTCAGGGAGTCGTCTTCAAAGACGGCGGCGAATCCAAGGCCGCCCTGCTCATCTTCAGTGAGCACGGCTATAACTGGGTCCGGCTGCGGCTATTCCATTCGCCGTCGGACCTGCCGAATGACCTGACCTACACCATCGCTCTCGCCCGGGAGGCGAGGCGGCTTGGCTTCAAGTTCCTTCTGGACCTTCATTACTCCGATACGTGGGCCGATCCGGCCCGCCAAACGACCCCGGCAGCGTGGGCGGGCAAGACTCACCAGCAGTTGGTGAGCAGGGTGTACTCCTATTCGCGCGATACCATCGACGCGTTCCGCCGGGCGGGAGTGATGCCCGATATGGTGCAGCCGGGGAACGAGATCACGGCCGGCCTGCTTTGGCCGGATGGAAAGCTGCCCGGGAACTGGAGTAACTTCATCGATCTTCTCGAGGCCGCCATCTCCGGTATCACCGCCGGAAGCCCCCAGGGGATGCGCCCGCGGATCATGATTCACATCGACCGCGGAGGCGACAAGGGAGCCACCCGCGCGTTCTTCGACCGGCTCCTGGCGGAGCATGTGCCCTTCGACGTGATCGGCCAATCCTACTATCCCTGGTGGCATGGCAGCATCGGAAGGCTCTCGGAGAATCTGCGGTTCATGGCCAAGACTTACGACAAGGACATCATCGTGGTCGAGACGGCCTACAACTGGCAGCCGACCGAGTACAAAGGCAAGCCCGCGCCATGGCCGGAAACCCCCGGCGGACAGAAGGACTTCCTGGAGGCCGTGAACCGCGCCGTCCTCAACACGCCGAACGGCCGGGGAGCGGGCGTGTTCTGGTGGGAGCCGGCCGTCGCCGGACCTCTGCGAAGCCGCGGCTTCTTCGACCCGGACGGCAACGCGCTGCCGGTGATTCACGTTTTCGATCGTCCTGCCGGGCGGGCCGCGGTCCAGGGCTCGTTCAGCGCACAATAGCCGGCGCGGCGACCACTCTCTCGATCATCTCCTTCAGCCGGGCGGCGCTGATCGGCTTGCTCAGGTAGCCGCTCATCTTAGCCTCCAGGCAGCGTTCCTCGTCGCTCTTCATGGCAAATGCCGTCAGGGCGACGATAGGCACCCGGTCCCCGCCCTGGGAGGCGCGGATTTGCCGGGTAGCCTCGAGACCGTCCATCTCGGGCATCTGGACGTCCATCAGTACCAGGTCGAAATCCCCTCGCCTGAACTCCGCCACGGCTTCCACTCCGTTGGCGGCCACAGTGACCACGTGTCCTTCTCTTTCGAGCAGGCGCGTGCCAACGCGCTGGTTGACGACGTTGTCCTCGGCGAGCAGCACTCGCAAACACCGGAAGGGCTGAGGCAACGCGTTTCCGGCCGCCGCGCCGCCCTGCGACTCGCAGCTTCCCGTGCCCTGTGCCCGGCACAGCGCCTCGCGCAATTCCGCCCGGGTCACCGGCCTGGTCAGATAGCCGGCCACACCCAGTTCCCGGCAGCGCTCGGCGTCGCCGCAGCGTGCCACCGAGGTCAGCAGGACCACCGGCAGCGGCGGATTCCCGGGACTTTGCCGGATGGCCCGCACGAAGTCGAAGCCATCCATGTCGGGCAGTTCGATGTCGCTGATAAGGCACTGGAAGGGTTTCAGGGCGACGGCTGCCCGCCCTAGCGCGTCTTTCGCTTCCGCACCGCCCGAGGCGGTCTCGACTTCCATCCCTAGACCGGCGAGCATCCTGGTGAGAATCTCGCGGGACGACGGCGAGCCGCTCGCAACGAGCACCCGGAGGCCGCCGAGGCCCGGTGGCGCGGAGGCTGCGTCCGGCGCCGGCTCGACCCCAAACGTCACCGCGAAGAAAAACCGGCTCCCGCGCCCGCGCTCGCTCGCGACCGCGATGCTGCCTCCCATCAGCCCCACCAGCCGGGCGCAAATGGTCAGGCCCAGCCCCGTCCCACCGTATCTTCGCGTGGTGGTGCCATCGGCCTGGGAGAACGCCTCGAAGATCGACGCCTGCCGGTCCGCCGGAATCCCGATTCCCGTGTCCACCACTTCAAACCTCAGGTGCGCCTCTTTCTCAGTGGCCCTCTCCAGCTTCACCAGGACCGCGACCTCGCCTTTCTCGGTGAACTTTACGGCATTGCCCGCCAGGTTGAGCACGAACTGCCGGAGGCGGGTCGGATCTCCCAGCACCACCTCGGGAACATCCTCGCCGACGTCGCATAGAAGTTCCACGCCCTTCTCAGCTGCCCGCGCCGCCAGCACTTTGAGCGCGGTCCGCAAGGTCGACCGGAGATCGAAGGGGATCCGTTCCATGCTCAGTTTTCCGGCTTCGATCTTGGAGAAATCCAGGATGTCGTTGATCACCGTGAGCAGCGAATCGCCCGACGCCTTGATCAAAATCAGGCTCTCGCGCCCCGCGGGAGACAGGTCATCGGCCAGCGCGACCTCGGTCATTCCGAGAATGCCGTTCAGCGGCGTCCGGATCTCATGGCTCATGTTGGCCACAAACTCGCTCTTCGCGCGGTTGGCGACTTCCGCGGCTTCTTTCGCTCTCCGCAAGGCCTCGGTCTGCCGCCGGACGCGGCGCCGCAAGGCAGCCACCCAGACCAGCGCCGCCAGGAAGATCGTTCCCGTCACGCCCAGAACGAACATCAGGTGATTCGCCGTCCACCACGACGCGCTGCGAACCACCCGGACGTCGTCCGAAGATCGCAGCAGGATCTGGAATGCCTTGGGAATCCGAAACGCCCCCGTAGCCTCGTCAACCTGGATCAGGCAGAGCCCGACGAGTTCCAGAGTGGTGCCGTCGCGGAGCCCATTCAGCTTCGCATCCTCCCGGCTCAGCGGAAGTGCGGCCGGAAAGGCCGAACCGTCCATCGAGATCACCAGGACGTGATCCTGCGCATTCCTCTGGTGGTGGAGGAGGCGGCCCTCGACGCGAACCAGTTCGGCATCGTAGTCGCCACCCATGAGTTCCCTGGTCCAAACGCGGACCGGCGCGGCAACCGGGCCACGCCCCACGCGTCTCACGGCGGCGTCCTCGAGGATCGGCGTGTAGTCGCCCGCGGCCGCGAACCCGACCACATCGACCAGATCGCCCGCTTGGAGCGCCATCATGGGAGG
>DATNLV010000469.1:0-10614 GCA_035602665.1 Bryobacteraceae bacterium
CGAAGCAGTACGAGGCCGCGCGCATCGACGAAGCCAGGGAGGCGCCGCTGCTTCAGGTGGTCGATAGCGCCGTTGTTCCGGACCGGAAGAGCTGGCCACCGCGGGTGTTGATTGTCGTTCTAGGCGGATTGCTCGCGCTGATCGCCGCCAGCCTGTTCGTGCTGCTCGAGGACTACCGGGCGCGGACGAGGCCGGCGCAATGAGCGCGGTCTCGACCGAGCACGCCCTCGAGCCAGCCAGGCTGCGCTCGAACGTGGCGGCACTCTCGATTCTGCAGGTCATGAATTACGCGGTGCCGCTGGCCACGGTTCCGTACCTGGTTCGCGTACTCGGCCCGGCGAATTTCGGCCTGCTTTCCTTCGCGCAGGCGCTGGTCACTTACTTCGACTTACTGACCGACTATGGGTCGCTCCTGAGCGCCACCAGGGCCGTGGCTATCCAGCGGCACGATCTCCCGGCCCTGGCGCGCATCTTTTGGAGCACCGCGGCCGCACGGCTTGCTCTCGCGCTCGCTTGCGCTTTGGCGCTGGGCGTTCTTGTTCTGGCGGCGCCGCCGCTCCGGGCAGCGGGCGCTTTGTACGCGGCCGCGTTCCTGACCGTAGTCGGGACCGCGATCTTCCCGGTGTGGTTCTTCCAGGGCGTCGAGCAGATGAAGTACGTCACCGCGGCCCACGCGTCGGCGCGCCTCCTGACCGTTCCCGCGCTGTTCCTCCTGGTGCGCCATCCCGATCACTACGTCCGGGCGGCAGCCATACAGGGCGCGGTTCCGGTGCTGGCTGGAATCCTGGTTGCACCAGTCCTATGGAAGAGACTGCGGAGTGTCTTCTGCCGGCCCACCCTGGCGGAGATCGGCGGCGTGCTGCGGGACGGCTGGAGCGCCTTTGTCGCCAACTCCGCGCTGGTGTTCAATGCGACAGCCACCATCACGGTGCTGGGCGTGGTCGCCGGACGAACGGAAGTCGGCTACTATAGCGCCGCGGACAAAGTGATCCGTGCGCTGAGCTCGCTGCTCAATCCGGTCACACAGGCCTTGTACCCGCATCTGAACAGCCTCAAGACGCGTGCGCCACACAGGATCGCTGGGCTGATGCGCCGAAGCTACTTCTGGATCGGCGTGCTGGCTCTCTGTGTCTCGCTGGCGACGTTCGCGCTGGCGCGCCCGGTGGGCATCGCCCTTTGGGGCCACGGCTTCCTGCGCTCCGTGGCGGTGCTGCGCTGCCTGTCGCCGCTGCCGTTCCTGCTCGCTCTTGTGAATCTCATAGGCATCCAGACGCTGCTGGTTCTGGGGCTGGATTCGCTGGTGAGTCGCGCCGTATTCGCCTGCGCGCTCGTGAACGTGGCGCTGACGGCATGGCTTTCCGCGGGCTACGGCGCGCTGGGGGCGGCCGCGGCCAACGTCAC
This sequence comes from Bryobacteraceae bacterium, assembly GCA_035602665.1. GTDB lineage: Bacteria > Acidobacteriota > Terriglobia > Bryobacterales > Bryobacteraceae > DASWZN01. Next base: position 1,402 of record DATNLV010000469.1, read on the forward strand.
CGGCGCGGTCCTCCTGGTGTGCGCCCTGGCGTGGCCGGCGCGCCGCGCGGTCAGGAGCTGAGAATGCCGGCCGCGTGGCTCCTCGCGTTCGTCCTGTTGAGCGCCGCTCCGGTCGCCAAGATCGGCGATGTCCAGGTTCTTGAAATCCTGCAAGCCGTCTGCCTGGCGATGGCCGTTCCGCCCTTCGTGGCTCGCGGACTGAAGGTCCCGGTCTCCGGCCTGTGGAGAGAGTTCGGCGGGCGATACCTCACGGTGCTCTGCCTGTGCGCCGCGTTGGCGCTCGCATCCCTGCGGCTGCCGTTCTACACTCCTCCAGGTGTGTCCGTTCTGAAGCATCCGCTTTGGATATCGCTGTCGCGGATCTCCGAACTCTTCCTAGTGGTCTACTTCATGCTCCGCGCCGCGCGCACATTCCGTCTGCGGCCCAGGCTGTTCCGCCTCGCGCTCGACGCCTACATCTGGGCCGGAACGCTGAGCGCGTGCGTCTCGATCGCGGCCTGGGCTCTCCTGAAGACCGCCGGCATCATGACGTTCGCCGTATACGGAGCGGACCAGCGGGTACGCGGCTTCTGCAATGAGGGCGGCCCGTACGGCATCTTTCTGGTCGGAGTAGCCGCCGTCCTGCTGTTACGCGTGCACATATTCCGGCCGGCGCATCCCGCGCTGCGCTGGGTGATCCTGGCAGTGCTTGCGGCGGCGCTCGTGTTGAGCCAGTCGAAGGCGGGGCTGCTGGTGGCTCTGGGCCTGTGCGGCGTCGCGGTGTTGTTCTCCGGCAGCCGGCTTCAGAAGATCGCAGTGGCAGGCCTGTGCGCGCTGGTGGTCACCGCCGCCTTGAGCCTGTTCGGCGGAAAAGTGTTTGGCTACTTCTATGCCTACCTCAATCTGGAGGAAGCGATGGCTTACCGACCTGGCGACCCGAGCCTGATCATGGGCCGCATCGCGGCGGCCCTGATCGTGCCCCGTATGATCGCAGAGCACCCGGTTCTGGGCATCGGAGTGGGTAACTACTCCCTCATGCGAAACGATCCCGAGTACCTTCAAGGCCTGCCGCCGGTGAGTGAATGGGACCTGCCGGGCATGGGCCTCGCGGGCTGTGCCGCGGAGTTCGGGATTCCCCTGACGGTGTTCCTGTTCGTGTTGCTTCTGCGCCCGCTGGTTCTCTCACGAAAGGCGGCGCAGCCGGCCGTGATCGCAGTAGCGGCGAGCTTTCAACCCCTGGCGTTCCTCCTGGGAGTGAACCTGAACTTTTTCTACCCGTGGCTGGTGGCCTCGTTCGTGATGGCGGTGCTCAAGGAGCGGAATGCCTCCACGTAAGCCTCGGCCATCTGCCGGGTGCCGTGTACGGCGCTGCGCTCGGATCTCGCCGCCCGGCCCCTGCGAATCTCCGCTCGCGAACCGCACAGAGTTTCGAGCAGTGCCTGCAACTTCCGCGGGTCGGCTGGAGGAATCAGTTGCCCGGCAGCGGAGTTCTCGATCAACTCGGGAATGCCGCCCACCGCGGTGCCGACGAGGTACAGTCCATGCGCCTTCGCCTCGATGATACTCAATGGCGCGTTCTCGCGGCACTCGGAGAGCTGCACAAACACATCGCAGCGCGAGAACAGCTCATCCTTGCGCCGGCCCCGGACGAAGCCGTGCCAGGTCATGTTGGGCACCCACTCGGCAAGTTCCAGGAAGCTGCTGTCAAGCGTCCCCGAGCCGGCCACGTGAAACTCGATTTCGCTCGATCCCGCAAATGCGGGAATCGCAGCCAGCAGGCTCTCGCAGCCCTTTTCGCGCTCGAGGCGCGAGAGGAACAGGACCCGCAGCGGATGCGATGCGGCCGGCTCGGGCCGCGGCACGGGCTCGACATCGACGCCGTTGCGGATGATCTCGATCCGCGGTTCCGTCCAGCCAGCCCGTCGATGCAGCTCGGCGGTGGCCATCGACGGCGAGATGAGCATCCGAACGTGCTTCTGGAAGCGGCGGTGATACTGTGCATAGACGCTGCAGAACCGGCACAGGTTCTCGCACATGGTTCCGTCGCGGCGTTGCATGACGGCGCGCGGGCAGAGGAGATGGTAGTCGTGCAGAGTGTGGGCAATCGCCGGTGTGTAGCGCCGGGCTACTTGCCACACGGCCGGAGAGAATCCGTCGATGTTGTGGGTGTTGACCACGTCCGGCCGGATCTGGTCGAGCACTTTGCGCAGCGGGACAATGACCGATGGATTCCACAGGTCCAGGGCGTGCCAGCCCGCGCGCGCCAGGCGGCCCGGCTGTTCGCGCTGCTTGTCGTAGCTCCAGTACAGGTTTCGAGGCGCCACGCGCCAGATCCGGATCCCCTCGCGGATCTCGCTCGAGTAAGACTGGCCGCCAAGCTGAGACCGCGCGCAAGTCGAAATGACGTCTACCTGGTGTCCCAACCGGTCGAGCGCGCCGGCCAGTTGTGCGGCCACCTGTTCGGCGCCCCCGATCGCATAGGGCGGGAACAATGACGAGACGATCGCGATCTTCACTACCGGGCCACCATGCGACTTCTGACTGACGCGCGCTGGAGGGGACACCACGGGATCGGACGCTTCGCCGATGAGGTGTTGCGGCGCCTGCCCGCCCAGGCGAAAATCGAGCACGGGCCGCGCCCTCTGTCGCTGGCCGACCCGCTGTGGCTCACCGCGGAGGTGATGCTGCGGCGCCCCTCGGTCTTCTTCTCTCCGGGTTTCAATCCGCCTCCGTTGTGCCGTGCTCCGTTCGTCTTCACCATTCACGACCTGATCCACATCGAGACCCCGGAGGTCTCGACCGCCGCCAAGCGCCTCTACTACCGGGCCATCGTCAAGCCCGCGTGCCGCCGCGCGTTCCGGGTGCTCACCGTATCGGAGTACTCCCGTTCCCGTATTCTGGCCTGGTCCGGTCTTCCAGCCGGGCGGGTCGTGAACGTCGGCAACGGCGTCGGCCCTCAGTTCCGGCCTGAAGGCCCGCGCTACCAGCCTGGCTTCCCCTACGTTCTGTATGTAGGCAACGCCCGGCCCCACAAGAATCTATCCCGGCTGTTTCAGGCTTTCCACAGCCTGGCGCGCACAGACGTGAAGCTGCTCCTGGCTGGAGAGGCCGGACACCCGGTCGCGGACGATGACGAATTGGCCGCGGTCTATCGCGGCGCCCTGTTCCTGGTTCTCCCCAGTCTGGCGGAAGGCTTCGGGCTTCCGGCCCTTGAAGCCATGGCGTGTGGAACACCGGTGGCCGTCTCGCGGATCCCGGCACTGGTTGAGACAACGGGAAACGCCAGCCTCCTTTTCGATCCGCTGGACACGGGCGACATGTCTCGAACCATGTCGCTCGCTCTCGACGACGCCGGGATGCGGGCGCGCCTGAGCGCTGCCGGACTGGAGCGAGCCCGATCCTTCTGCTGGGACCGGGTGGCCGCCCGAGTCCTCGCGATCCTGCGGGAAGCTTGTGTCTCAGAACGACCATAACAGGCTCGTATAGCCGGTGCTCGCGCGATAGTTCTGCGCCATGAAGAAGTTCTCGCGGTATCCGTAATACTGGTAGCCGACATTCAGCCGGATCTTCTCGGCCAGACGGAAAGACAGGCGGGCGATTGGAGATTGAAACCTCATGGGGAATGTCTGCGCGGTTTGAAAGGCCGGAAGGCCAGGTCCAACGGAGCTGCTGGTAGGATCGGCCCGCCCGTCCCCCGTATCCTGCACGATGCTGTACCCGAGATAGAGACTCGCGAGCTTCCTAACTTCGAATCGAACGCCCAGATTTCCGGAGCGGATGTTACTGACGTAGTAAGACTGCTGCCCCTGGACGGACAGCGGGCCCACGAAGTAGGCGATGCCTCCGATGGTATCCAGATGCAGTTTCGAGTAACTGGCATCTAATCCCAGCCAGGACTCCGGAGTCCATGACGCGGAGGCCGCATAAGTGCGCGCATGAGAGCTGTAAGCGGTGAGCGCGACGGCGTTGACGTTATAGTCGGCGTTGGACCAGGCCATCAGGTCGAGCTTACGCAACTTATACCGCAGGCGTCCGGTGAGGGCATGATAGCTGCCGTCGCTCTTGGGAGCAAACGGAAGGCTGTTGCGGCCGATCTCGCCTTCCGCGGTGAATGTCAGGGCCTTGAAGCCATTCAGGCGAATCCCGAACCGCCCCGCATTCAGCCGGTTGGTCTGGTCATAGAGATTGGCCTCCTCGACGGAGCGAATCCGGCGTTCGGAGAAGTCGTACCCTCCGAAGAAGCCCAGCCACTGTCGGGCGCGGTAGTCGACATCGGTCTGGTTCGATACCGTGAGGATTCCCAGGTACTCGAAGAACACGAAATCCGCCGTCTGGGAGCCGTCGTTCACCTGAGTGTAGGCGCTGTTGCCCTCGGTCCGCACGTTATAGGCCGATGTCGCGTTGACGATGGTCAGGTGGTCGGTGGGGAGCACCGTGACCGTGAGGTTGCCTGTCGCGACGGGGCGCTCGCCGCCACCGAAGGATGCGACCTGCCGGTTGGCGGCCGCGCCGAAGCGGTCTACCCCGAGCGCGGTTTCATCGAGTAAGTAGGCTTGCTGGCCCGCCGTGTAAGTGAAACGGCCGTTGATGTTGAAGTAGTGCCGGTCATAGAGCAGTCCGACGCGCCAGTAAGGGCTGGTGCCGTGAGTGGGCTGGGGGCCGAGGAACGAGTTCAGTTCAGCTCCCGTGGCCGGGATGGCCGCTACCGGCGTATTGAGCTGAGTGCCCGTGTCGTCCTTGAGGTCCTGCCAGCCGTGAGTCCAGTTGATGGTGAGCCCGGTGAAGCGGACCTGGTTCCCCACGCGGTATTCGTTGCGGAGGCGCCGCACGTTCGCGAACACTGGAAAGACCGACGTGGAATCGAATGCGGGGACCGTCGAGATGCCGGCGCCGGTCTGGCTGTCGTGCGAGTAGCCCAGGAAGAACTGCAGCCACGATCCAGGAAGCAGAGTCAGGTCGTGATCCTGCGATCCGTAAGTGGTATCGAGCAGGTGTCCGCCGCTCGCACCATCTGTCACCAAGCCAGGATTGAAGTAGTCGTTCTGGCGCCACAGCATGTCGTACTGATACCAGCGGTTCTTTTCGATGCGGAACGTCGCGGCTTCGTAGGGATCGCCGCCGAGGCCACGAACGCTCAGGACGGCCTGGTCGAAGAAGCGCCCGTGGCCGTCCTTCGAATTCAGGGAGAGCGATCCGCTCAACAGGCGGACGCCGTCCCCGTAGTTCACCGAGCTGCGATACTCGTCCTCGTTCCCGCTCACGCTTTCGAAGCGGTAGCCAGTCTCGAAAGAGTTGAGAATGTTGTAGTCGTCCCACGTGGAGCCGCGGGGGGTGCCCACGGTTTCCGGCGTCGGTGCCACCACCTGCTGCGCCCAGGCGGCAGCGCCGGCAAGCAAGAAGGCCGTTGAACACAGGATTTGCAGTTTCTTTCTCATCGCATGAAGAGAGAGTCGCTGTTCGAACCGTGGATACGAACGTGGCAGTTCGTGCAGTTCTGAAAGCGAGGATCGGTCATGTTGTGGGTCTGGGACAGCATCGGATCGCCGGTCCCATGCAGGCCGAACGGAGGCGCGCCATTGTGGCATTCCAGGCACAAGGTGAAGACTACCGGCCGGCGCAGCAGGCGCGCGTTCGTCGAGCCGTGCGGATAGTGGCATACCTCGCAGCCTTCCACGCGCACCGGCGGATGCTCGTAGACGAACGGCCCGCGCTTGTCGGAGTGGCACCTCAGGCAGGGCTCTTCGTTGGCCAGCGCGGTCTCCACCATCCGCGGCCGCTCCGCCATGCGCCAGGTGGGCGGGAAGGCCCCGTGCGGGTTGTGACAATCGGAGCAGGTCATGAACCCCTCGTTGACGCGGTGTTTGAACGTCATCGAGAACTCGGCCCGCACGTTGGCATGGCACCCATAGCAGAGCTCGCTTTCGGCGCGCGCCAGCAGGAACTTGGGCGTCTGGGGCTTGTGGATAGAGTGACAGCTGTTGCAGGCCACGTCGTTCTGCGTGTGGGGGGAGCGGCGGATATTGGCGCGCGAGATGGTCGCTCCGTGACAACGCAGGCAGGCATTGAGCACCGCCTCCGGCCGGAGCGCGGAGAATGCCACAATCGTGGCCTTGCCGCCGTGCGCCTCCACGTGCGCTTTGGCCGGCCCGTGGCAGCTTTCGCAGCCGGTGTTTTCCGGCTTCTCCTTGCCCGACGCGATGCTCCGGAAATGCGGGTTCTTGTAGAACGTGAACCAGATGTTCGCGTGGCAGGTCTTGCAGGCCTCGCTGCCGACATAGCCGTTACCGGGCGCATCGGCCCGCGTGAGCGCCGAAGCGGCCAACAGGGCAAAGATCGCTGTTCGTAAGTGCGGCAAGAGACTCCCCTCTTGATCCCGATGTTAGTCCAAGACACTCTGCTTATCCAGTAACCAGACCGCCTTTTAACAGTTCTTTTACCGTGCGGAAACGCGCTCTGTTTTGCCGCGCGAGCGATTTACACAATCCTCACAAATCGTTTGCGACCGAATGCGTTAGCTGCTGTTACGCTTCGAGTGTCATGCGAGACGAATGGAATCGCCGCGGGTTCGTAGTGGGCGCCCTGTGCGGCTTCGGCTCCCTGATTGCGGCTGGCCTCGGCTTGCCGTCTCTGCGCTATCTCCTGGGCGCTCCCGAGGGATCCGGCAAGACGGAATGGATCGACGCCGGAGACCTCGCAGACATCGAGCCCGACAGCCCGACGGAACTCGCGCTTACGCACCGCCGCACGGACGGGTGGAAAGTGCTGACCGAGAGGGTCAGTGCCTGGGTGGTCAAGAATCCCGACGGAACGGTCACGGCATTCTCGCCCCGCTGCACCCACTTGGGGTGCGCGTATCGATGGGCGGGGGCTAAGCACGAATTCGTGTGTCCTTGCCACGCATCGCGTTTCGGCATTAACGGGAAGGTGCTCAGCGGGCCGGCCCCGCGGCCGCTCGATCGCTACGAGGTCCGCCTCGAGGGCACTCGGGTATGGCTCAAGCCGCCGCAGGCGCCGGAGGCTGCCCGCTCATGATCGCAGGCATGGTCCGGTGGCTCGACGAGCGCACCGGGCTTCCCTCGGCCATCTACTCGTTCCTGACCGAAGAAATCCCGGCGTCCAGCGGTTGGCCACAGGTCTTCGGCAGCGTGCTTCTGTTTCTGTTCGTCACGCAGGCGCTGACCGGCTTCCTGCTCGCGCTGAACTTCGCTCCCACCGCGGGCGAGGCCTACACCAGCCTGAGCTACATTCTCCGCAACGTTGCCGGCGGACGCATGATCCGGGGGCTGCACCACTGGGGCGCCAGCATGATCGTGGTGGTGGTGGCCATTCACATGGCGCAGGTGTTCCTCTACGGCGCCTACAAGCGGCCGCGCGAGACCACCTGGATGGTGGGCGTGCTGCTGCTGCTGATCACGCTTGGTTTCGGGTTGACCGGCTATCTGCTGCCTTGGGACAACCGGGCCTACTGGGGCACAGTGGTCAGCACGCAGATCGCGGGGCAGGCGCCACTGGCTGGAAAGTACGTCCAGCGGCTGATGGGGGCGGAGAACGGAGTCGGCGCCGTGACGTTCGCGCGCTTCTACGCCGCGCACACGCTGTTGTTGCCCGCGCTCGCTTTCATCCTGATCGGCATCCATGTGTTCCTGGTGCGGCGTCACGGAGTCGCAGCGGACCCGTCGGATGGCCGCCCGAAGCGCCCGTTCTACCCCAGCCAGGCACTCAAGGACACCGCGGCCATCTTCGCCTCGTTCGCGATCCTGTTCGCGCTGGCGGCCGCGGTGCAGGTGCCGCTCGATCGGATGGCGGACCCGACGGACAGCACCTACATCCCGCGCCCGGATTGGTATTTCCTGTTTCTCTTCCAGTCGCTGAAGTTCTTCCAGGGCGCCGCGGAGCCGATTGGCAGCGTGTTCCTGCCAACGCTCGCCGTGGCCCTGCTCTTCGCGGTGCCGTTCCTCGATCGCGGGCAGGCTCGCCGCATCGGGCAGCGTACCGCCGCTATCGGCATCGTTCTGGTATCGCTGATCGGTTGGGCTTCGCTCACAGCCGCTGCCGTCGTTACCACTCCGAAGGTCGAGGCCGCCATGCCCGCCCTATCCTCCGGCCGGTGGCTGCAACTGGGACCCGAGGAACTCGCCGGCGCGGGCTATTTCCGGCAGGCGCGCTGCTCCACCTGCCACAACCTTGTGGATGGCGAGCCCAAGCCGGGTCCGAATCTGGCGGAGCTGGGCACGATCAAATCCAGCGACCGGATGACGGCGCACTTGAAGAATCCCGCCGAGTTGAATCCCGAGAGCCGCATGCCGCGCATCGAACTGAGCGATGTCCAGGTGCGCGCGCTGACGGCGTTCCTGCTGAAGCTGACTCCGGACAACGCCGACGCCTTTTCCCAGGCCCCGTCGGACCCTGTCGCGGCGGCGGGCATCTTCGTTTCCAGCGGTTGCGACGCCTGCCATAAGGTGAACGGCTCGGGCGGCACTCTGGGGCCGGCTCTGAACGGCGTCGCCGCGCGGCACAGCCGGGAGTGGGTGGCGCAGCACCTGCGCAACCCCAGGTCGCAGACCCCCGGCACCGCCATGCCGGCCTTCTCGTTTTCGGACCATGACAGGGATCTGCTGATCTCCTATCTGTTTTCGCTGCCTGGCAGACAGGAGTGAGCTGTGCCGCTTCATCGCCGCTCTCTGGTTGCCGGCGCGCTGATTTGGGTCGCGGCAGGAAGCTGCCGGGCCCAGGAGGGGGTGGCGTTTGGGGAGGCGCCGCCTCCCTCCGAACTTTCGTGGCGTGGCATGCCGGGACGCGTCGTATCAGACCAGTGCCTGCTTTTCAGCAGCCCCTTCCGAGCGCCCAAGCGCGATCTGGCCTGGCTGGCTCCACTGGGCGTTTTGACGGGCGCTCTCATCGCTAGCGACCATCACAATTTCAACTCGCACATCCACTCGACTCCCGGTGCGGTGCAGTGGAGCAACGCGGTCTCGAATGTCAGCCTGGTCTCCCTGGTGGCGCTGCCCGCTGCCATGGCCGGCTTTTCCAGGCTCGAGTATCGGCCCCGTTTGGAAGAAGGCGCCGTCCTTTCCCTGGAGACCGCGGCCGATAGCCTCATCGTGACGGGAGCGCTGAAACTTGCTTTACGCCGCGAGCGGCCCAACATTGACGGCGCCTCGGGCCGCTTCTTCCAGTCGTCGTGGGCGGATGGCTCGTTTCCCTCCGGTCACGCGATGGTCAGTTGGAGCGTCG
>DATNLV010000475.1:0-9509 GCA_035602665.1 Bryobacteraceae bacterium
CGGGCGCAAGGCCATCGTCTATTTTTCGGACAGCGTTCAGGTGGAGCAGTGCTCGTCCGACCAGTTGCGCTCCGCGATCGGCAGCGCGAACCGGGCAGGCGTCGTACTCTACACGGTCAATGTCGGCGGGCTGAGCGAAGCCGCCGAGAAGAAGGCATCCTCGATTCTCGACGCCAACGCGGCAACGGCCGATGCCCCGGCGGGGGCCGCACCCGAGGCCGCCAAGCCGGCAGCCCAGTCGCTGGGATTCACGTTCATCCAGTTGGAAGCCGACACCGGCTCGCGCCTGCCGCTCAAGGACCTCGCCGAGGCGACGGGCGGCCTCTACATCCGCCGCTCGAGTGAGGTCGCGCTATCTACCGGCAAGATTGCCGAGGACCTCGCAAGCTACTACGAGGTGGCGTACCCCGCGCCTTCAGGAGACCGCGGTGGCCAGTTCCGCGTCGTCTCGCTGCGAGTGAGCCGGCCACAGACGCACCTGCAATCCCGCTCCGGATACTTCGCCCTGCCGGCGGACTCGGGACCGGATACGCCGCCCTTCGAGGTCCCGCTGCTCAAGGCCCTGAGCGCGCCGGAGAGGACCGAGACCATTCCGTTCCGGATCGACACGCTGCACCTCGGCCAGGGGCAGGGCAAGGCCCGCGCCGAGGCGGTATTGGAGCTCCCTCTGGGTGGAATCTACTGCAAGCTGGACCCCGCCCTCGGCCTGTGCGACATGCACTTCTCGGTGCTGCTGCTGGTCAAGGACGCCTCCGGCCAGATCCTGCAGAAGTTCAGCCAGGACGTTCCCGATCAGATGGCCACCGAAGGGATCGAATCCGCGACCAACGGCGTTTACACGCTGGACCGGAGCCTTTCCCTGCCGCCCGGCGAGTACCGCCTGGAAGCCGCCGTTCTGGACCGGCAGGCCAATAAGCTGAGCTCGAAATCCACCGCCTTTACTCTGTCGGTGGGGCCCGATCTGGCGGTCTGCGACCTGTTCCTGGTTCGCACGCTCGAGCCGCTCTGGTCGCTCGGCGACGCCGACGATCCGCTCCGTTATCAGGATGGGCGCGTCGTGCCCCTGTTGATCCCGGTCTGGAGGGGCGCGGACCGCGACGTGCAAGCTTTCCTGCTGGTCTCGCCCGATACCCGCGTGGCGGTGCCGCCGCGTGTAATCGTCGAGGTGGAGCGGGATGGGAAGGTGCTCGAGCGGCCCGTCATCAAGGTGCTCGAACGCCGTCCCGGCGGCCCCATCCCCGTCAGCGCCATGCTCAAGCGGACCCTGCTCCAGCCGGGCCATTATCAACTCACGGTCCGCCTTACGCAAGGCAAGGAATCGCAGGAACGCAAACTCAATTTCGAGGTGGTCACCCCGCCCGCCCCCATCATCGCGGCGCTGCCGGCCGATGCCGCCAAGGCCGGCGCTTCGGGCGAAGGAGTTGCCGCCCTGCTCGCGGTGAAGCTGATCGAGGGCGCCGCCAAGCCGGAAGATGCCGAATTGGAGCGCATTCTCACCGCCGCCCGCGAGCGCGCCAACGACTACCGGGATAATCTTCCGAATTTCGTCTGCACCCGGACCACCACCAAGTTCTCGAAGAAGAAAGACGCCGACTGGTCCGCCGCGGCTTCCGCCACCGATCTGCTTCAATATGTCGAAGGCGAGGAGCACACCCAGATGCTGACCTCCAGGCAGGTGGCGAACATGCCCTCCGTCATGAAGAAGCTCGACCTCTTCGGCGAGCTCGGAGGAGTGCTCGGCCTGGTCTTCAACGAAGCTCACCACGCCCGCATCGAGTGGAAGGGCATGTCGGAATTGAAGGGCGCCCGCGTCCACGTTTTCGAGTATCGGGTGGAGCGCAAGAACTCGGGCTACCTGCTTTCTCTCGGCGAACAGGCATCTCAGTTCCTCGCGGCCTACCAGGGCACGTTCATGATCGACGCGAACACCATGGCCATCCGGCGCGTCGTGGTCGAGGCCATCGAGTTGCCCAAGAACTTCCCCATCCAGCAGTCGGCCATCGCGGTCGACTACGACTTCGTCCGCATCGGCGCCAAGCGCTATCTGGTGCCGCAGCACTCCACCTGGGTATATCTGGGGACCAATTCAAGGCAGCCCATGAAGAGCGACCGGGCGTTCCAGAACTATCGCAAGTACACGGCCAGCTCGGGGATCAAATACATGGGAGAAGCGGGCGGCGTCGCCCCTCGCCCGGCCGCCGCCGGGAATACCGGAGCCGCCCCGGGTCACCCTGAAGAAGCCGCCGGCCACAAGGACGCAGGCGCGGGACACCCATAGTGCGCAAGGAAACAGTGGGGCAGGACTCCAGTCCTGCAGCGGGTCTCCAGACCCGCCTCGGCCGGACGTGGACGCCCGGCGCAGCTCTGGAGAGCCGCCCCACGAGAGCGTGACAGGCTCGGGCCTGCCAAAATGGAGTAACCGATATGCAGAAGATCGTTGGTCTCGCCGTTCTCTGCGCTTCCTGCTGGACTCTGGCCGGTGTGGCCGTGGCCCAGAACACACCTCCGGCCGACACCGGTACCGTCATCCGCACCTCCGTCACCGAGGTGTCGCTCGATCTGGTTGTGCGCGACAAGAAGGGCAAGGTCGTAAAGAACCTCAAGCCCGGCGACATCCAGGTCTACGAGGACGGCGTCCTCCAGCCGCTGGCCGATTTCCGGCTTGTGAGCGGGACGGGCACGCCGCAGAAAGCCGCCCCCGGCGCTCCCGCTTCTCCCGCGACGGCGGCCAAACCCAAGTCCCTGTCTTTGCCACTGCGGGCGCTGAACGTGGTCTGCATCGTCTTCCAGAATCTGGATCCGAGCACCAAGAAATGGGCGGTTGACGCCACCAAGGAGTTCCTCAAGGGCGACTTGCCCTCCGACGCGTGGGTTGGAATCTTCAACCTCAGCAACCATCTCATCGTGCTCCGGCCATTCACTACCGACCGCGACGACCTGCTCCAGAGTGCCAACCACGCGTTCACCGGCCCCACTCAGGATTTCGTCGACGCGGCCTACACGGTGCTGAGCATGAATCCGGCCGTCGTTACCGCGGACCAGAACGGCTTGCACGTCACCGGAGGGGAGCTCAGCAGCCGCGCAATCGCGGACGTGAACGTGGAGACGGCAGAATCCGCGGCCGTACAGCGCGCCGCCTTGGCGGACCAAAACCGTCAATTCACTCACATCGAAGCGGCTCGCCAGACGGACCAGATTAACGCCATGATCCAGCAGTTCGCGACTCTACCGGGCCACAAGACGGTCCTGCTGCTCACCACGGGCTTCATCTCCACAGGGGATCCCGACCGGTTTAAGAAGATCCTGACGACTGCGGCAAACGCAAAGATAACGTTTTACGGCATTGACGCTCACGGCCTGAGCGAGAATTCGAGCGCCATGGCGGCCGCTTCGGCCTTGGATCATGTTAGGAATCTGAGCCAGGGTCAGGGCACCGGAGCTACCAGTAATGCCGCAGTTCCCGGCAACCCAGGCGGCAACAGCACCGCCCCGACCACCCCTAGCGGCTCCGCCGGAGTCTCCATGGCGGAGATGCGCCAGGACGACGAGTTGCACAATGCCGTGCGCGGCTCCGATCCCCAGGCCGCCCTCCGCGCCCTCTCGGAAGGCACCGGCGGGTTCCTGATCGCCAACACCAACGACCTTCGCAAGCCGTTCCAACACATCGTTGACGATGTCGATTCGCACTACGAAGCGGTCTATCACCCCACCACGGCCAAGTACGACGGCCGCCTGCGGAAGATCGAGATCAAGCTGGCGCGCCCTGACTTGACCGTCGAAACCCGGGCCGGCTACTTCGCCATGCCCGACATCAAGGGCTCAAAGCTGAAGCCTTTCGAAGTCGCCGCGCTGATGACGTTGAGCACCAACCCTCTGCCGCACGCCTTCGACTTCCGGTTGGGCGCCTATCAGTTCCGGCCGCAAGCCGACAACTCGCAAATCGCGTCGCCTATGAAGTGCCGGTCTCCATTCTGACCGCGACGGCGATTCCCGCACAGCAGAAGCACCGCCTGCACCTCGCCCTCTTCGCGCTGGTGAGGAATGGAGACGGGGATGTGGTGGACAAGTTCAGCCAGGATTTCGCTTACGACATCCCGGACGCCAACATGGCGGAGGTCCAGGCACAGCCGATTTCGTATTCGCACCCGCTCAACCTTCCCGCCGGTCACTACACCATAGACAGCGTGCTGGTGGACGTCGAAGCGCGCCACTCGACTACCGGCACCATGCAGGTCGACAACCCCGAAAGAAAAGGGCTCAGCCTGAGCAGCGTCATACTCGCCAAGCAGATCGAGCAGGTGGTGGGCGCGGGCGATCCCACCGATCCATTCCAGTTCCAGGGCCGGCGCGTTGTTCCCGATATGGCCGCGACCCTCGCCCCCACCGCCCAGCCCTACGTGTACTTCGTGGTCTATCCCGATAAGGCGAATTCCGAAAAGCCATCGGTCCAGATTCAGGTGACCCTCGACGGCCAGGTGGTCGCCGAACAAGAGCAGGACCTGGGCGTCCCCGACGCCTCCGGCGCCATCCCGGTCGTGATCGGCGGAGCGCCGGTCAAGCCGGGCAACTACGAGTTGAGAGTCACCGCGTCGCAGGGCAGCGACTCGGTCGAGCAGAGCGTCAAGTACGCGGTCGCGACCGAGGCGGAACCCGCCGCGCCCAACTCGGCCGCCGCCGCCGCGCCCACTGTGCAGCCGCCCAGCACCGAACCGCGACCGTGAGGGAGCGGACCGAATGACCAGGCTTCCGCTGCTCGCGTGCCTCGTTTTCTGCGCCGTGTCTCAGGCCGCCACCCGCATCAGCCTCAACGACGATTGGCGTTTCCGAACCGATCCGAAAGAGGAAGGCCAAGAGGCGGCGTGGACGAAAACTCCGCCGGATCGGACCGAGGCCGTCTCCGTCCCGCACACCTGGAACATCGGCGCCCACGACGATTACGAAGGCGTAGCCTGGTACTTCAAAACCTTCGACATCCCCCGGACGTTGCTCTCCCAGCATCTCGAGATTCACTTCGGCGCCACCTTCTACAAAGCCCGCGTGTGGCTGAACGGCGTGGAACTGGGGCAGCACGAAGGCGGCCACACGGAGTACTTCTTCGACATCACCTCAAAGGCCCGCGAGACCAATTTCCTGGTCGTCGAGATCGACAACCGTCCCGGGCTGGCCACGATTCCCGGCTGGGCGATGCGGCTCACACCGAGCATCTGGTACGACTGGTGGCACTACGGCGGCATCGTGCGCGACGTCTGGCTCTCGGTGAGCGACGAGGTGCTGGTCCGCCGCCAACAGATCCGCAGCACCGTGGAGGCTGGGGCGGCAGAGGTCTCCGACCACATCTATCTCGAGAACGCCGGCACTCGGCCGCGGCACGTCCGCGTGAAAGCAGAGGCCGTGGGTCCGGACGGCTCCGCGGCAGGCGCCTCCGAGTCGAGCGAAATCGAACTCGCCCCCGGCACGAATGAACTTCCTCTGAAGCTCCACATCGCCGCGCCGCGGCTGTGGAGCATCGACCATCCGAACGTGTACGAGTTGCGCGTAACCGTGGACGACCCCCAAGGCCGCCTGCTCGACCTGCAAACCGACACCTTCGGCATCCGCACCATCGAGCTCCGCGACCGCCACCTGCTCATCAACGGCGAGCGCGTGCGCCTCTCCGGCATGACCCGCCACGAGGAGTCGCCCTGGGAAGGCTTGGCCGAAACCCGCGGCACCATGCTCCACGACTGGCGCGACCTGAAGGCGCTCCAGGTCACCGTCACGCGCCCCGTGCACTATCCCCAGAATCCTTACATCCTCGACTTCGCCGACCGCAACGGCGTTCTTCTGGTCCCCGAAATTCCCATCTGGCAGATGACCGGCAAGCAGATGGCCGACCCCAAGCTCATCGCGCTCGCGAAACAAATGATGCGCGAAATGATCGAGCAGGACGGCAACCACCCCAGCATCTTCGGCTGGAGCGTCTGCAACGAGAGCGAAACCACCTCGCCCGAAGGCCGCGCCTATTTCCGCCAGATGAAGGCGTTCATTCGCGACCTCGATCCCGACCGCTTCGTCACCTTCGCCGACCAGGACCTGCCCACCATCTCCAAGGCCGAAGACGACGCCGCCAACGACGCCGACTTCATCATGATGAACCAGTACTTCGGAACCTGGACCGGCCCGTCCGACCAGCTGCCCGTGGCGCTCGACAAAATCGACCGGCTGTTTCCAAACAAGGCCGTGCTGATCTCGGAGTTCGGCCTCGCGGGCATCTTCGCAAAGGATGCGAAGGAGTCAGACCGCATGCGTGTCCGGACCATGCGCTCCCAGATGGCCGAGTTCGCCCGCCACGACTGGATCATCGGTGCGCTGCTGTGGTGCTATCAGGACTACAAGTCGCACCAGAACCTCTGGCCCGGCTACACGAAAGGCATCGTGGATATCGGCGTGGTCGATGAGGACCGCCAGCGGCGCCCGTCCTACTACGTCTGGAAAGAACTGAACGCCCCGGCCCGCATCCAGGCTGCATTCACGGGCACTCCCAACGACACGCCCGCCGGCTTTAACGCCACCATCAGCCGCCGCCCGTACACGGAGCTGCCCTCCTACCCCCTGCACGACTACCGCCTGCATTGGGAAGTGCGCGATCGCGACGGCGCGCTGGTGGCGTCCGGCGACCGCGACTTCGCCGACCTCGATCAGCCCGCGACGGTCTCAGGCGCCTGGCAGCCCAAGCCCACCATGCTCGGCCTGACGCTCGAACTCACGCTCACGCGGCCCACCGGTTTCGTCGCCGCCGAGAAGCGAGTCGAGTGGCTCCTGCCGCGGTCCGGCAGCCAGAACGTCGACGACATGCAGCCCAACCCCCTGCCCTATTGAGCGCGCCGCGAGCGTGGTGGGTCGTGGATCCCGTCGCGCATCGAAATTGGCCGCAGACCCGGGACTGGCTCGAATTTCGGCGCATTTGCGAAATTCGTGCCTGTCCCACCGCTGGTCTACTGAACAGTCATACTGCTCGACATTGGCGACGCGCGCCGCTAGCGTTTCACCAGCCTTGCCGACGTGCCCTGCCCCTCCACTTTCCATCTGCCCAACTCTTCGAGCAGCGTGTTCTGCAACACGTGCTGCGCCAGCTCCGGGTTGAGTTCTACCTGGTGAAGCGACTGGCCCGCGGAAGGCCGGATCAGCGTCGAAATGGCGGGAGAAGGCGGCGGAAGCGGAAGCGTGGGTGCGGCGACATGCGTTGCGATAATTTCCCCGGCATCGTCCGTCAGTACATGCAGTGTCATATGGTCCTCGCTAGTCGTGAAAGAAGTGAAGCACGAAGGAAGCGCTTTCCGACCCATCGTTCCGGATGCTGTAGTGGTAGACGCAGTTGGTCGTAAACTCGCTGCTCTGTGCCTTCCACTCCACGCCCACGGTGGAAGGAGTGAAAGTCTGGTTGGGTTTGAACACGGCCGCGGCTACTACCATCGGCCCCTCATAATCCCCGCCCGCATTGAAGTCGCTGCTATTGAAGACGGTCGATATGCTGATCGTGTGGCCCGGCTTCAACGAAAAGACGTCATGTCCGAAGTCTATGGGCATAAGTGTCCTCCAATCGGATTCCTAAAGGCCTGCCCCTTCTTGCCCAATTGTACTGGAAATGCAACTGCCGGTAAACGGTCGGCTTCGTAGATTATTGGCCGCAGACCCGGGACTGGCTCGAATTTCGCCGCTTCTGCGAAATTCGTGCCTGTCCCACCATCGGTCTCCTGTCAGTCAACCTGCTCGACATTCGCGTCGCACCACAGCACGCATACGATTCCGGGCCTCAGCCTGTCCTCGCCCCGCTCGCCGTCGGACTGGCGATGCATATCTTCGGAAAGTGGCGCCGCGGTCACGGCGGACATCCAACCCGCCTGGCTACATACGGGGGTGGCGGCCTGGTGACGCCCGCCCCATGAAACAGTCGCCGGTTTCCACCGTCTTCCTGCCATGGAGGACCTGCTGGCGTGCCTGCTGGAACCTCTCCTGGAGCTGCTGCTCGAAGGCATTCTAGGGATGGTTGCGGAGTTATTCACGGAATCGGTGACAACGCGGGCCGAGACTTACTCGATCCTGCGCGAAGTAGGAGTCGAGGAGTCCGTGCGCCCATCCCGCCCCGTCGTGGTCAACGCGGGCTGTCTCATCATGGGTGCCGCGATCGGGCTCGTCTGGTCGCTTGATTTTCCTCAGCGCCTGACGATACCGGCGCACACCATTCCAAGCGCCAGCATCCCGCTTGCGACGATCGCAGGCGGCCTCACCATGTATTGCTACGGAAACTGGCGGCGCAGGCACGGAGGCCATCCCAGCGGTCTGGCCACCTTCGAGGGCGGCGCTCTGTTCGGATACGGACTGGCCCTGGCGCGTTTCCTGATGGTCGGCCGCTGACTACATCCTCGTCAACGTCACCAGAAACACATCGTTTTCCCGCACGTCGAACTCCCGCGCGAACCGGCCGCCCGCGACCTTTACCATCTCGCTCGACGATGGCGAGCCGTCGTTGGCCCGCTGGATCGCCTCAACCTGCGCTCGCGAAATCTGACTCGGAGCCCCGAGCGCCAGGTAAGTCCCGTAAGCGTCGTTCACGCGGTATCCCGTGCGGAACACGTTCACCGAGTAAGTGCCGTCGCGCACGCCCGCAACCTCAAAACGCACCTTGCCCTTCGCCTTCGCCGGCAGGTCGCCTTTGTAGAAGACCTGGTCGTTGACTCCCTCGGGTGGCGCAATCGGAGTGAAATCCCAGAACAGCGCCTCAATACCGCCGGCGCCGCCCGAAGTGACCCACGAAGCCGCATCCGCGTTCATCAATTCGGTCGGCCCGAGCCGGTTCAGGAACTCATATGCGTAGTACGCCGGCTTCTTGATGGCCTGATAGTTGAGCAGCCCGAACCCGCCGTGGAACGGCGTCATGCGAGGCCCGTTCTCTTCGAAGATGTCCGTGAACACCCAGTAAGAGAGCGAATTCACCGCCTCCTGCGCGTTCTTGAGCTTGTCCAGGATGAAAGCGGCCTGGTGATACTGGTCGTGAACAAAATCCGTCGGCGTGTAGGAGGAACTCCACTCCGTAAAATGCAGCTCCAGGTTGGGCAGCTTCGAGCCGCGCAGCAGCTCGCGCGAGTGGATCATGCGTCCGCTCACCGCCGCCGGGTCGGTGTCGAGCACCGTGCCTCGCGCTCCAGTGTCGTCGAAGAAGCCCTCCTTGACGCCGTAGCTGTGCGTGGACACGAAGTCGATCGGCACATGATTTGCAGCGCAGTATTCCACCAGCGCGGTCTCGAACTCATACCCTATGGCCGAAGCCGGCCCGCCCACGCGGTAGTCCGCCGACACGCTCTTGATCGCCTCCGCGGTGGTCTTGTAGAGCTTCAGATACTCCTTGAGGTCCGCCGTGTAGAACGGCTTGATGTCCGGCTCGTTCCAGACCTCGAAGTACCAGGTCTTCACCTCGTCGTGCCCGTAGCGCTCCTCCAAGTGCCGCGTCAGCGCCTGAATCAACCCCGCCC
>DATNLV010000495.1:0-9215 GCA_035602665.1 Bryobacteraceae bacterium
GCGAAGAGGCCTGCTCGGGAATGGGATCGACCGTGGTGGTGGCGTTCTGGGACCTGCCACGGCTGTTCATCGCCAATGTCGGCGACAGCCGCGCCTACCTGTGGCGCGCCGGCACGCTCACGCAGCTTTCCTACGATCAGACGCTGGTGAACGAAATGCGCATGCGTTTCGGCCTGTCCGCCGAAGAGGTCAACAGCTTCCCGCACAAGAACGTGCTGACCATGGCGGTGGGCACCACGCCCGAGTTGACCATCCGCACCCACGAACAGCAGCTCCAGCCCGGCGACATCGTGCTGTTGTGCTCGGACGGTCTCACTGGCCCGGTCTCAGAGGCCGCCATCGCCGCCACTCTCTCCACCGATACTCCGCTACCCGACCTGGTCGCCCGCCTGATCAATCAGGCCAAGGCGCACGGCGCACCGGACAACGTGACGCTGGTGCTGTTGCGCTACGACGACTGGCAAATAGAGTAGAGCAGGAGTCAGGAGGAGACAGGAGAGGCAGGAGACAGGAGTGGCTGGAGACGGTGTGCGGGCGCCGGCTCGGTGCTTCGAGGATCTGATCGTCTGGCGCAAGGCGCATGAGTTCGTGCTCGCCGTCTATGGCGCCACTGCCTCCTTCCCGCGGCAGGAGACGTATGGCCTGGTTTCTCAAATGCGGCGCGCGGCCGTGTCGATTCCGGCGAATATTGCCGAGGGATTCAGGCGGCGGGGGCGGCCCGACAAAGTCCGGTTCATGAATACGGCTCAGGGTTCGCTTGAGGAAAGCCGCTACTACTTGGTGCTGGCTCAGGATCTGGGCTACGCACAGACTCCGAATCTACGGGATTCGCTGGACGAAGTCGGGCGGCTTCTGGACGCCTGCGCCAAGTCGATCGTCCGCAACTCCTGACTCCTCCTGTCTCCCATTCACCGCACAACAACCTTCGCCAGGCCCGCATTATTCGCCGAATCGAGGGCTCGCACTACTACTAAGTGCTCGCCGGGGGCAAGGCCGTCGAGCGTGAGGAGGAAGTGCTCGGTCGGGGAGTCGATGATGCCTTCGAGCGGCTCCATGGGGACCCAGGGGCCGGCGTCGAGCGAATATTCGGCTCGGCGCAGAGGCGACGCGGCGTCCGCGGCGTCGATGCGGATTTCCACGTGACCGCCGGAGCGCGTGGGCGCGGCCACGGTGACCACCGGCGGGGTGTGATCGATCAAGGTCGGCGCGCTTATCAGCTCGGCGGTGCGGGCGGTCGCGGGCGGGTTGGCGGGCGCGTCCGAGGCGACCACTCGGAAATAGTAACGCCCATCGGCTAGAGAGTCCGAGTCGATCGAGTAGCTGTTCTCGAAGAGGTTGGACTTCAGCAGCTTCCACTCCCTTTCGTCTTCGCCGCGGAAGTATAGCGAGTAGGCCAGGCGGTCTCCATCGGGATCGTCGGCCTGCCAGGTGATCTGCAACTGCTCGGCGGCGGCCCGCGTGACCGGCTGTGTGGGCGTGCCGGCGGACGGGGGCGGCGCCGCGTCTGGTGTATCGGTGACGGTGACGGTGTAGGCCGCGGCCGCTTGCGATTGGGACGTGGCCCTTGCGGCTGCAGCCGCGCTCGAGAGCTGCGAGATCACGGTGATCGACCGGACAATCGGTGGCGTGTTCTGCGGGAGATAGGCTACGGTGACCCCTTCGAGCGACGCCGGGCCGGTGAACTCGGCCTTCCACTGCACGTAGCGGGCGTTGGGACTGCGGATCGGGGAGCCGTCCGCGTTCGTCAGCGGTTCGGACCAATCGCTCCAGGTCTTGTCCGGACGCAGCGAATTGCCGGTGCGGGTGCGCAGCACCAGGCGGGTGCCGTCGGGCGTATCGCCGCGCCAGCTCAGCCGTCCCCAGCGGGCCACGGTGTTCGAGTCGTGCACGGGCGATTCGAAGGTGCCGCTCGCCCCGAGGCCCGGCCCGAGCCGGTACAGTTTGCCCACGTCGCCGGTGGCCGCCAAAATGCCGCCGGCGGCGTCCACCAGCCGGACGGCCTCGCCCTCGTTGGTCTGCGCGATCAGGGTCGCGCGGCGGTCCTTGCCCATGCGGTAGATGCGCCCCTGGCCGTCGGTGGCGAAGACGAGTTCGTCGCCGCGCACCAGCAGGTCGTAGACGTTCTCCTCCTTGGAACTCCACAGCGTCTCCACCGTGTTATCCGGATTGATGCGGTAAATCGCGGCCTTCTCGACCCCCGTAGCCTCCACTGGAGCCGCGGCTCCGGCGACCACAGGCTGGGACGCCAGCGGCTTGGCCGATTCGGGCTTGGGCTTGATGTCGATTCCGCTCTGTGTCTCGGATGCCTCTACCGTCACCGTAGCCGTGGTCGTGCTGACGCTCACGGAACCCGGAACACCCGGCTGGGATTGCACCCCGCCCAGCGCGCGCCGGCCCAGCGATCCGCCCAGCGCGGCGGCATACACCGATCCATCCGCGGCCGGAACCAGCGTGCGCACTTCGGGCAGGTTCGAGTCGTAAAGCACGAACGCCTTGTCCTTCGCCGTGATGCGGTAGATGATGCCGTTCGGCTCGGAGCCGGCCAGCAGGCGGCCTTGCGCATCGACGGCCAGCGAGGTCACGTGCGATTGCCCGGTTTCGTAATAGACCTCGCCCTTGCCCGCCTCGGTGATGCGGTAGACCCGGCCCTGGTCGCCCGTGCCGGCATAGAGGACGCCATCCGGTGCGAAGGCCAGCGACCAGATGTATTTCGCGCCGGGAGCGAAGTACTCGCTCGCTTTGCCGTTCTCAATGCGGTAGATCCGGCCGCCGGGCGATGTGGCCGCATAGAGCACGCCCTTCGCGTCCACCGCGACGGCGAAGATTTCCGGCTGTTCGGCCGTCCAGACGAGCGACGCCTGGCCGGATTTGTCGATGCGGAAAACGCGCCCGCGGTGGCCGGTCCCGATGTAGACTGTGCCGTCAGGGGCCGAGGCGACGCTCCAGACGATGGGCTGGCCGGAATCGAAAACGGTCTCGAGCTTCGGCGCGAGCGTGAGCTTACCGTCGCGGGTGAGCGAGAGGCCGGTAAGGCGGCCCGCGATGAAGTCGCGATAGTCGTTCATCTCCCATGCGGACGGGCTCGAGGCCAGCGCCGGAAGGGCGGCAAGGAGTGCAATCAGGACGGGTCGGTTCATTGCTCTTTCACTTCCACCTGGATGGTCTTGGTGCCGCTCACCACCATGTCGCCGCCGTCGATTTCCATTTCGGCCAGTTTCGAATTGGGCAGGGCGGGCGTGGCGGAGAGCGACGGCTGGCTCCGCGCCAGGATCATGGCCACCGAAGGCGGCGGGTCGGCGAGCGTCTCGCCTTCCACCTCGTAGGCGGGCGCCGCGCGCCAGACGCGCACGTAGGCCTTCGTGTTGGGGCGCAATGCGTTCAGGAACGAGATCAACTGCACGGGCGAGTTCGGCGCGGAGACGACCAGTTGGCGGAACTCGGTGAGGTTCATGGTGGTCGCGTCGGCAACCGTGAACTGGAGCGGGCCAACCGCGGCGCCGACCGGCACGGCATACCTGACCTTTCGGACCAGTTGCGTTCCGTTGTCGCCCTGGAGCGCCACCGAGAGGTCGATCGTTTCTCCCGGCCGCGCCTCGCGCCGCGAACTCCACACCTGGTCGATCTGCAACTGGCGCTTGCGCGGGAACGCTTCGATGTGGAGCGCCACGCTCTTCAGTTGGATGGCGTCGAAGCCGCTGCCGATCGCATATGCCACGGGCGCGGTTGTCGAAAGCGCGGCCACCGCCGCCAGGTTCAGATCGCCCGCGTACATGTTGTTCAGCTTGACCGGAGGCAGGCCGTTCTCGAATTCCACCGTGCCGCTGACGGCAAAACTCGCCTCGCCGGTAGAGCGCTCGGTGGCGTCGAGCGCCGAGAAGGTCGCCATCGACAGCAGGAACGGCGAGAGCACCGGGTCTTTCACCATCTGGAACTGGTAGGCGTACGACCGGCCGCCGCGTTCGGTGACGGAGATCGAAACCGGGACCAGCGACGCGCGCCGTCCCAGGCGGCCCATCACCGCGGTGTTGCGGTCCTCCGTGATGGTGCCCATCCATTCCCGCGGCGCCGAGATTTTGAACGAGGCGGAAAGGTTGGGCAGCAGGGTGAGCACCTCGGAACGGGCAAACGGCAGGTCCGTGGCGCCCGCCGAGAGGAACCGGTGGCCGAAGGCGTACAGGCGGTCGCCGTCGATGTAGGTGACGGTGCCGTCGGCGGCGATGCTCATGTCGCCGGCGAGTAGCTGGACGCTGATCATGGAGCCGGGCTGAAGCTGCCCGGGCTCACCGAGCCCGGTGTCGAGCCGTCCGCCGCCGCTCATCCCTTCGAGAGGTTCGAGGCCGAGCTTCCGCAACTGGGGCGCGAAATGCTCGATGGTGTTCCGGGTGAACCCGCCGAAGGAAACGGGAGTGGCGACGTCCACCATGCGCTGGCCGCCGGCCAGGACGTCCTCGCGGGGCGGCAGTTGAGCGCCGGGCTGCCAATCGGCCGGGGTCGCGAGGCGGCGCGCGCGCTGCTGGGGCTCGCCACCGGCCTGCACCATCTCTTCAATCGGCCGTATGCCGGCGATCGGCTCTTTGGAAAAAGCGAACGCCATGGCCACGGCGCCCGCCAGCCGGCCATCGATATACACCGGGCTGCCGCTCATCCCTTGCAGGACTCCGGTTTCGGCCAGCGGACCGCCCGCGAGGCGCGCCAGGATGAGCGACTGCTTCGGGCCGATATTCTCCAGCACGCCGAGGATCTCGACCTGAAATTCCTCCACTCGGGTGCCGGAAAAGACCGTCTTGCCGACGCCCTTCAATCCGGGCCGGATGTCTTTCAGAGGGAAAAACTGGGGCTGAGCAGATAGGGCCGCGGCTGCCAGCAGGCCGCACAGGAAGCGCACAAGTTCATTGTAGCGGGGCCGCACGCTTTGGCGTGCAGCCGTGCCCTTCAGGCTACGGAACCTAATTCGCCGGGGCGGTGCGCGGGAATGCGCCCGCGGGCAGGCGGCTCGGGGCTGTGGAGGTCCGTCCCGTTGCGCGGCGCACGGCGGCCACCGTGTGGGCCGGGGCCAGGGCGAAAACGGCTACGGCCGGGAACCAGACGTACCATTCCAGGGCCGCCACCAGCCAGCCCGGGACATAGCTGCCGATCGCCCACATGGCTGCCTCGCCAAAGCCGATCACGAATATCCCAATGGCGAAAGCGCGCCAGCACTTTGCGATCGGCCCCTTTCCCATGCCCGCGGCCGACAGCCACAGGAACAGCGCCTCCACGGAGAGCACGCAAAGCAGAAGACTCCGCACCAGAGAGATCGCGGTGTCAGCGGTGAGTTGCCCCGCGGCAGTTGCCGCGAAGCGGGTCAAGGTGAACAGGACCAGGATACCGGCCATGGCCCAGCCGGTTGCTCTGGGCCGTACCCGGAATCCGAGCTTCCAAAGCATGCGCAGCGCCACCAGCAGTCCGGCGGCCAGGAGTGCCATCTGCGCGGGGCCGCTGAGAAGGAGCGCGGCGCGGTGGATCCGCTCCGCTCCGCCAAGCGCCAGCGAGTTCGGGAGTGCGGCGGCCTGGCTGAACAGGCCCCCGGCCACGTGGGTGGCCGCGGAAAGCGCGATGAGGAGCCATGCGCGACGAAGCGGAGCGCCGGCTTCGAAGGCGCGTAGCGCCAGTACGCACAACCAGGCCTGTGCCGCCGCCATGCCGATGACCGACAGCGCCTCGGCGCCGCCCGGCGCCGCCTGAACCGAAAAAGCAGGCGCGGCGTGGGAGCACACATACATCGCGATGGCTCCCAGGCACAGGTACGTCCCCGTGACCGCGAGAATCCATCGCGGAGCCGATTCGAGCGGATTCCAATCCTCAGTGCGCGTCATGGCAAAACCTCCGCAGTCAACGCTGCGCAATCGAGGCCGCGGAGAATCTCTCCCATCACAGCCTCGGCCGCCTCCTGCCCAAGAAACGTGGAAATGAGCTCCAGCGTCTTCGCCAGCAACTCATCGGCACGGATGTCGGGCGATTCCATAAAAGACGCGGCGCCACAGCCAAAGTAGATTTCGATCTGGGCGCGGGCGCGGCTTCTCAAATCGGGCGCCGGCGCTTCACGCCACCGGGCCATGCCCGCGAGCACCGCGGCCAGACCCCGTTGTGGATCGACCGCCGGCTGCTCTGCGCCCGCCAACGCCGAAAGACTACGCTTTTCCTGGGAAATCCGCTCCAGCGCCGCCTGGCAGTTCGGGCACTGCTGAAGATGGCGGGCGATCCGCCGGCTCCGCGCGGGATTGATCTCCGCGTCCGAGAACGAGACCAGTGTGGCGGTTCTAGGATGCATAGCGTTTTCCCGTGGCGACCTTCAGAGTCAGTTCGCCGTTCCTGCGATCGGAGGCGCCGGCCGCGGCCCGAATCTTCTTGTGAGCGCGCGTCAGCAGCGCCCCGACGGTCCCCGATTGCAGCTTGAGCACGCCGGCGATCTCGTCGTACCGCAAGCCCGCGCTGCGCAGTTCGACGCACTCCACCTCGCGCGGTGTCAGGCCCGTTCGAAGCGTCGCGCGCAGCGCTTCGGCCCGCCCGTATGCCGCTTCCGGATCGTAGCCGGGGCCGGGCGAGTTCATTACCGATTCCAGGCCGATCTCGTGGCGCGAGCCCGCTTTCATCTGGTCGAGCACGTGGTTGCGCAGCACGCGGAACAGCCAGGCCCTGGGGTTGCGGATCTCCTGCCCGGCGGTCCGGGCGATGAAGAAGCGGAGAAACGCCTCCTGAACGGCATCTTGCGCGGCTTCGCCGTTCCCGGCCGCGCTGGCGGCGTGGCGCAACAGGCCCGCCGCTTCGGTACTGTAGAGATCCCGGATCTCCTGCTCGATGCCCGCCCGCAGCGGACCGCCGAGCTGGTTTCGGTCCATCGTAGCCGATACTACTACAAACCGCACCTTGACGATACTGGCCGAGTGGGGGGCGAAGATGGTTGCCATTGGTTAGTATCGCTGCCAAATTCAGCCGGCGCGTAAAGAATTGTGCCGCCTGGGTCGTCCTTGATCTGAACGGGCGTTTCGAACCGTGATATCCGAAGCCCGAAGGATGGCCATGATGAGTCAATCTGACCTACAGCGTAAGCGGCCGAGCGAGCGGCGCCGCCGCCAGCGCGGCCAAGAGCTGGTCGAATTCAGTCTCGTGCTCGTGCCGATGTTCGCGCTGACCTTTATCTTCATGGACATCGCATGGGGCATCTACAACAAGGCCGCGATTGAGGCGGCGGTCCGGACAGGGTGCCGCTACGGAATCACCAACCATATACCCGACCCCTACCAGCCGTCGTTGTGCGGCAGCTCATCGACGATCACCGATTGCATCGGACAGCACGTCATCAATGCGGCGCCGGGTATCCTGGCCAATGCGTCAATCGTGCCCCAAGGTTCGACTTGCTCGGCGTCCAAGTGCATCACGGTGCAGTACTTCGCGCCCAGTGGGGTCGCGGCCACCGGCCAGCTCAACCAGGGCGGGAACATTATCGAGGTCCAGGTCACGGGCTACAACAACGGATCCGTTTCGGGCATGCCCATGTCGACGCTGATAACGCCCTTCATTGCACAGAATTCGACTTGGTATACCTCGGCAACCTCAGTCGACACGATGTCGAGCGTGCTGACCTATCCGAACCCGTAGGAGGAGACGATGAGACACCAAAAGCGGCGCGGGAACGTGCTCGTCGAGTTTTGCCTGGTCCTGGTCTTTCTCCTGATGCCCATGTTCCTGTTCACCTACGGGATTTGCTTCAATCTGCTCACGCAGCTCGAGGTGATCCAGTTTTGCAGGGATGCCGGCCACCTTTGGTCGACCAGCACGGTGGACCTCTCGCCCGCGTCGCCTGCCCAGACGATTCTGAATAGCCTCGGCCAAAGCGCTGGCTTCCGAACCAATGCCCAGGTCATCTTCTCCAAGCTGGTGTACGTGGATGCCGCCACCTGCCAGGCGGGCGACAACACGCCGGCGTGCCCGAATTTGAATAAGTGGGCCTATACGCAATACCTGACCATTGGGACCGCGCCCTCGCTTGGTCCCTCGACTTATGGGACCTTTCTGCCCATTCCATCCGGGGGAACCCAGGCTACCGACGGTTCCTGGTCTCTGGCCGACACCACGAAAGTCAGCACTCTGGCCATCAGCGGGTTACCGACCCAACTGTCGCAGATTCAGCCTTTCAACTCCGTAAGCGTTACAGGACTGCCTTCCGGGCAGACGATCAACGTTGTCCAGGTAGGCGCAACGCCGTTCAACGTTCCGGGCGTCACCAACTTCCTGGCCTTAACGGACTTCGCCGTATTCTAGAGCCGGTTTCATGGGAGGGACAATGCCTTCAATTTGCAACGCAAGGCGCAAGCAGCGCGGGACGATCGTGATCCTGTACAGCCTCATGCTCATGTTCATCATCATTCCTCTGGCTGGCTTGGCGGTCGACTTGACGATCATGTATATTGTCCAGGCCAAGCTGTGGGAAGCCATCGATGGAGCGGCCCTGGAGGCCGGGCACCTGATGGGCACTTCGGCTGAAACCCTGTCGGCGCAAGCGGCGCTGGCTCAACAGATTTGCGCGACCAACTTCCCGACCGGGTACTGGAACGCCTACGGCCTCAGTTGTATCGCAACACCCTCCCTGCCGGCCGCCCCGGACTACATGTATAAGGTGGACATCACGGCCAAGGTGAGCGTGCCTCTCTGGTTCATGAAGGTCTTTCAAGCGACGGACGCCGCGGTGAGTGCCAGCGCGGAGTCGAGCAGACGCCAGGCGAGGGTTATCCTCGTGCTGGACCGGTCAGGCTCCATGTCGGGCACCATCGCTACTCTCAAGAACGCCGCGGCCGCCTTCGTCACGAAGTTCAACGGGGGGTATGACGAGCTGGGGCTGGTAATCTACGGAACGAGTGGAGTGGTTGTCTATCCCGTTCTGAACAACGGCCCCTACAGTTTCCAGACCAATATCCCGCCGGTCTCTAACACGGACCCGAACGGCGGTCCAAACACGCAGTTTAAGGCTGCGAACGGCAACAACGCCTCGGGCACAACTTGCTGCGACATGATTTACGCCATCAACAGTATCGGCTCGGCTGGCGCCACCAACATGTCGGAGGGGCTCTCGCTGGCCTACCTCGAGCTTCAGAAGGGCCATAACGCATCGATGTCAGCGAACGGCTACGACGTCATGAGGAGCGTCATCGTACTGTTCACGGACGGCGTGCCGAACA
>DATNLV010000504.1:0-22432 GCA_035602665.1 Bryobacteraceae bacterium
TGCTCCAACTGCCGTTGCAGTTGCGCGACCGGCTCTGGGATGGGTTTGCTTTCACGGTTCATTATCAGCCGCACCTCGGCGACTGAATGAAGTTAACAGGGCGGGTTAGCTGCCGTCACGCAGCCTTGCCGAAAAGACACAGTCCACTTGCCGTCCCACGCCGGGAAGGCTCACCACGGAGGCCGATGCAAATGGCGACCAAGAAGGTCACCAATGTTCTGACGCCGAACGAACTGCAACTGCTCAAGCAGACCATCACTCACTTCCTGCAGAACCCAGACTATGCAACCGGCGAGGAGACGGGTCGCACGTTTCGGAGCCTCAAGTTCGGCCAACCGCTGCCCCTGGAAATCGTGATTCGCGACTGGAGGACTGACCTAAACGAGGGAACCGGCGGCAGGGACGAGCGGAACGGGGACTGCTTCAAAACCTACATAGAACTCTGCGAAGCCGGCGAAGTGAATCCTGACGACCTTCAAGCCCTGCTCGGCGACATCATGTAGGACCCGAGATCGTCGAATCACGCCGTTTCGTCTCGCAGGTTCGCTGCGCACCAGCGCCCCGAATGGAGTCTTGTGGAGTCACAACGATTGCGCCTAACGCTTGGATGGCGCCTAACGCGTAGATGCTGAGGTGATTTTTGGAGCGGGAGACGGGACTCGAACCCGCGACGTCCAGCTTGGGAAGCTGGCGTTCCCGCCCTGGCTCACTCTCTCTGCCCGTCTCGGAAGATGACCTTGCGTTCGTCCTGCTTGAGAACCCAGTCGTCCAGCGCATGCATCGATAGCCCTCGAGACCGGGACTTCAGGAACCGCAGTACCTCGAACTGGGGCCAATACACGCAATGAATGGTATTGCGGAATCGCCCGGTGTAAAGCTCCCGCCTGTGTTGTTCGGCGTCCGCCTGCACGTCGCCGCTCCAGCGCGGCACCAGCTTACAGGCCACGTCGACGTCATTGGGCCGCTCGGCGCCCTTCACGAAACTGCCGAACAGAACCAATCTATCGACCTTGTAGGCCCAGCGATCATCGGCATTGACCAGCTTGGCCCGCCGCACCAACTCCGAGACGAGCCGCTCAGCCCCACTTCTCAGAAGAGGTTTCGCAGCCGTCGCCAGGGCCAAGGCGCCGCCCTTCACCGTCACCTCAAGACGGCCATCGGTCGACCTGAGGAATCCGCGGTGCTGCAGCTTCCCCAGCACCGAACTGGCGGCCGGCTTGGAGCAACCGAGGCTTTCCTGGATTTGGCGCAACGACACTCCCTCCTTGATGGCCTTGCGCATCAAGCGCCGGACTTCAACAGCCGGGAATCCGGCAATCCTCTGATCTGCATCGACTCGCATGTTGTTCTGCTTTCACCGCCCTTTCCAGACCTAGCGGCTCAGCGTCCGCTGGCCAGCTGTGCAACGGCAACCCTCGATGAACTCCTCGACGTCATTTGGATCGAATCGCAAAGGACTCCTCCCCGGTCCCATTTTCACTGCCGGAAGATAGGGCCTTCGCTTGCCTGAGGCGTGCTGGATTACCCACGAGATGCTGACCCCCAGTTTCCTCGCCACGTCCCTCGCTTTAACAAGCTGCCGGATCGGCCTTGTCTCCATCTCGAAAAGGGCCGACGACCCGGCGCTTGAGTCTGTAGTTGAATGAGGCATCCGCTCCCCTCGTTTATCAGCCGGGAACCTATTTACCGCACCAGTCGGAATAAGGCAAAAGTCTCGTTTTCTGCGGGCGCGGCACCCGGCAAGGTGGCTTGTGGCCGGACGCTGGAAGAGAAGAACGCAACGCCCTACTCAGGAGCGGGCGCGCCAGTGATCCTGGCATCCAGAGCGGCGACGGCGGCACGCAGACTCTCGGGAATGACCTTGGCGTAGTGCTTCAGCGTCGTATGGGGATCCGTGTGCCGCAGGTGGCGCTGCATGTCCTTGACCGTTGCGTAGCTCTGAATGTATGTCGACGAGGTCCGGCGGAATGCCTGGTGCGTCACATGGGGCACGCCGGCCAGCTCGGCCAGGGGTTTCAGTTGGCGATTCAAGTAGTTCGCTACGCTGAACGCGGTTCCTGACGAACTCGGGAACAGAAAAGCGCGGGGATCCTGCCGGTGGGGATGCCCTGCGATCCACACCTCGATCTCGCGCGCAAGATCTGGGGGCACCGGCACGAAGCTGTCACTCTCATCGGTCTTCGTGTCCCCAATTCGATCTTCACCGGCCTGACGTTCCTTGAGAGCTTCGTCGATCCGGAGTTGGGACCCTTCGAAGTCCTCAACACGCAGCACCAGCACCTCTGCGGGTCGCAATCCGCACACCGCGAGTATCCGCAAAATCAGGTGCTCGCGAGGAGAAGCGTGTGACAGCAAGGCGCGGAATTCGTCGACGCTCAGGAACCGTTCGCAGGGTTTCTTGCGGACCTTGGGCATCACGAGCTTGCGCGCCGGATTCTTTGGAATCAGATCCTCGTCGACGGCGTACTCGAAACAAGACTTCACGTAAGTCCGGATTTGGCCCACGGCTGACTTGCTGAACCGCGCGTCCGCGAGCCCATTCAGGAGCAATTGTAGCGGGGTCAGCGTTAGTTCGCGTATTCGCTGGCTGCCGATTTGAGGAAGGACATGTTTGGCGAAGAGGCATTTCAGGTTTTCGCGGGTCTTCTTTGACCATTGACCCGACTTCACCGCGCAGTAAGCTTTCCACAACTCGGCAAAGGTGGTGATCGCCTCGCCTTGCCTGGCGAGCTTGCCA
The DNA here is from genome assembly GCA_035602665.1 of Bryobacteraceae bacterium. GTDB lineage: Bacteria > Acidobacteriota > Terriglobia > Bryobacterales > Bryobacteraceae > DASWZN01. The sequence continues at coordinate 2,738 of DATNLV010000504.1, forward strand.
GTGTACTCGGCGATGTACTCACTGAGTTCCTCGAGGGCCTCATGCCTCGGCCTTGTCGCGGGACCTAGCGTTTTTTCTTTCTTACGCCGCACGCGCCTGCCGTCGGGTGTAGCCTCCCAGACGTGGAAATAGCCGACCCACACCCTTCCTTCTCGTGCGCGGTTAACCTTCTTGGCCCAGCCTTCAGGCGCATCGGTCCTCGGCAGGCTTCGCCCGATGCTCCGGATCTCGAAGTCGAGAGAAGCGCCGGGTTCTTGGGCCTTCTGATCCGGCTCGGCTTCGATCTCTATCGTGGCGCGACTCGCCATGACTGCAATGTACTCGCCCGTGATCGATCGGGCAAATCTGATCTGGGTGGGCAGATGGGTGGGCTGTTTTTCGGCCGGCTGCCTGTAAGTTGCTGATTTAGTGGTGCGCCCGGGGTGACTCGAACACCCGACCTTCTGGTTCGTAGCCAGACGCTCTATCCAACTGAGCTACGGGCGCGCGGTGAAAAAGGTCCAGCACCCAATCTAGCGGGTCTGGCTCGAGATTTCAACCTTTGGGGTCACAATGCGGCCTTCGCGGTCCAGCTTCAAGCTCGCGTCGCGCCAAACCACCGTCGAACCGAACAGGCCCGCGGCCCAGATCGCCAGGCCGGCCAGGTCGCGGAACGGAATCAGGTACGCGCAGGCCAGGGACTGCCGGTCGCGCAGCACGCCCACCGCAGTCATGAGTCCGGCTGCCACCCGCAGGGCGACGAGCGCCAGCGCCGCCTTCCAGAGTCCGCCGGCGGCCAGCAGCACCGCCCAGAGCGTTGCGTTCGCGATCGGCAGGCCCAGGTAGCCGCCTCCCCGCGACAGCCGGATGGTGCGCGCCCAGCGCACCTGGTGGCGCCACATCTCCACCCAGCTCGCGTCCGGCACCGTGGTCTCGACCACGCAGGTCGAAATCACAACGCGGCGGCCCAGTTCGCCGATGCGCCGGCCGAGTTCGTGATCGTCCGCGATGTAGCCGGCGAACGAGGCGAAGCCGCCGATGCGCGCGAGGTCGTCCGCGCGGAACGCCATGGTCGAGCCCAGGGCAAACCCGGAGACGCCCACCAGCGGCGCCACCAGCACGCTGGGCGCGAAGTCGGTGGCGATGCCGACGGCTTCGAAACGGCCGGGCAGGAGGCGGGCGCGGGCACGGTAGAGGCAGGTGACCATCCCCACGTTGGGATCCGCGAGCGGCGCCACAACGCGCTGCAGGTAGTCCGGCTCGACACGAATGTCGCTGTCGTTGACCACGAACACGGGATACCGCGCGGCAGCCGCCAGATCCGCCATCACGCCCACCTTGCGGTTCGGGGTGTCGGCGTCGCTGCGGATCAGGCGGATCGCCACGGCCGGGAACTCGGCCTGAAGCCGCTCGATCTCGCCGATCGCCGGGTCGCCGGCATCGCTCACTCCGAACAGCAGCTCGAACTCGGGATAGTCGAGCAGGGCGTGCGAGCGCACGGTCTGGTAGAAGTCCGGATCGAGGCCGTGGAGCGGCTTCAGGATGGAGACGGGGGGACGGAACGCTCCGGGCGTCGGGCGTCTGAGCGCCTGGCGCAGGCCGGCCGCGAGGGCCAGCAGCTGGTAGGCGGCGGCCGCCGCGCCGAAGGCCAGCAGTAAGTAGATCACAGTGCCAGGAGAGCAACGCCGCAGGCCACCAGGGCCGCGCCGGTCCAGCGCCGCCATGCCACCCGCTCTTTGAGAAAGTACTTGGCCACGAAGGTCTCGATCACGAAGCTCGCGGCCGTCGCCGGCACGGCGAAGCTCAGATCGGCCAGAGAGATGAGCGTCAGAAACGTGAAGAAGGAAATGGCCATCAGCGCGACTGCCGCAATGACGTAGCCGTTGCGCGCGAGCGCCGCTCCGGCACGACCGAGAGCGCTTGGGCGAAAGTCGTGGATCTCGCCGTGACGGCGAACGCCGATCGTCTGCAAGGCGTCGCAGAGCACCGTGGCGATCACGATCACCGCAACCAGGATCCACTTCATCATCGCGCCGTCTCCACGGGGGAGGGGGCCATGCTCTCGCTAGCGGCCGTGTCGTGCGTGCGGACCGCGGTCGACCCCACCAGCGCGGTGCCTGCCATGATGAGCACGGTGCCGAGCCAGCGCTGCGGCGTCACCTGCTCACCGAGGAAGATGCGGCCCACCACGGCCGTCAGCACGTAGCCGATGGAGGTGACCGGCAGGACGTAGCTGAGGTCGGCCCAACTCAGCAGCGCCATGCGGGCCAGCATCCACACGATCAGGAGGCAGATGCCGGTGGCCACGTAGGGGTTGAACATCACTAGCAGGTACTCGAGGACGGATGAGCCCAGCGCGCCTCCGTGGCGCTTCACGCCCACCGTCATCAGGAGGTTGCCGAAGACGTTGGCCAGGACGACGATGGCGGTGAAGAGGCGCGTCTTCAGGCGGAGGTCGGAGGTCATGACCGCGGCGATGCGACGGTGGTGTCCGCTCCCTGACGGTCGCGGTTCGGTGAGGGGCTTTTGTGCGCGGCGACGAACTTCTTGCGCTTCGCGCGCAGGGCCAGGTATTCGCGAGCCTCTTTGTAGAGCCGGCGGCGCTCGGCGCCGTTCCAGAGGGCCTTGCGCACCACGCGCCAGATGACGCGCGGCCGGAAGTAATACTCGCCGAAGAAGCGCTCGGTCCACTCCACCAGCTCGGCCCGGTCGAGGCCGGGATAAATCACCTTGGGAAGCTGGTGGCCGCCTTCGTCGGTCATCGATTCGATCGAGAGCAGGCCGTTGCGCGCGGCGTGATCGTAGAACTCGGTTCCGGGGTAGGGGTGCGCGATGGAGACCTGGATGGTCTCGCAGTCCAGGCGCTTGGCGAACTCGATGGTGTTGCGCAGCGTGTCGCGGGTCTCGCCGGGCAGGCCCACGATGAAGTCGCCGTGGACGATGATGCCCAGCTTCTTGCAGTCGCGCGTGAAGCGCTCGGCCATCTCGACGGTGGCGCCCTTCTTGATGTTCTTCAGGATCTGGGCGTCGCCGGTCTCGTATCCCACGATCACCAGGCGGCAGCCGGCGTCCTTCATGCCCTTGAGCGTCTCGTAGTCGGTGGTGACGCGCGAGGTGCAGGACCAGGTGAAGTTGAGCGGCTTCAGTTTCGCGGCCACCTCGAGCGTCCGCGCCTTGCGATAGTTGAAGGTGTCGTCGTCGAAGAAGATCTCTTTGAGGCCCGGGAAATTCTCGAGCGTGTAGCGCACTTCGTTGGCGACGTCGTCTGCCGAGCGCACGCGCCAGCGGTGGCCAGAGTGGGTCTGCGGCCACAGGCAAAACGTGCAGAGGGCGGGGCATCCGCGCGTGGTGTAGAACGCAACATAGGGATTGAGCAGGAACGGCACGTTGTAGCGGGTGAAGTCGAGGTCGCGCTTGTAGACCTTGGTCACCCAGGGCAGCTCGTCCAGGTTCTCGATGGTGCCGCCCTCGGGGGTATGGATGATGTTCCCGTTCTGGCGATAGCTGACACCGGGAAGCTCGCTCAGGGCCTTGCCGCGGGCGTAGTCTGCGATCTGGTAATCGAACTCGCGGCGCACCACGAAATCGACGGCAGCGGAGGACTTTAGCACGCCTTCGGGGTCGATGGTGACAGGCGGGCCGACGAAGGCCACCTTGAGCTTGGGATTGACGTCCTTCATCATCTCCGCGATGCGGATGTCGACGTGCAGACCCGGGGTGGAGGTGAATAGCACCAGAAGCTCGTAGTCGTCGGCCATGGCGACGGTCTGCTGGATGGAGATCTTGTGGGGCGGAGCGTCGACGACTTTGCTGTCGGGCAACAGGCCCGCGGGATAGCAGAGCCACACCGGATACCAGTAGGATTCAATCTCCCGTGTGGCGGGCCATCGCGAACCTGCCCCGCCGTCAAAACCCTCGAACGACGGGGGATTCAGAAATAGGGTTCTCATCTCACTCCCCTGAGTATCAAGTCTTCCGGCGTTCGGCTAACGATGGCCGCCATCGGTGGCCAGGGCGGTCTCGGAAGGGCCGTCCGCCGTTGCGGCCGCCGTGGACGACTCACCCAGCCTTACGTTTTCGTACCAGATGGTGAGGTGGGCCTTGCCGAACAGCCGCGTGCTGACATCGCTGATCAGCCGGCGCGGCACCGAAACGCCGTCATAGATCTCGTAGTCGCGGACAAAATACACGCTCTTGAGGAACATCGACGGATTGCGAACCAGTTCGCCCCACTGGCGCAGGGGGAGACCGGTCTCCTTGTCGATCCACAGCTCGCCCTTGTATAAACCGAGCTGCTTTTTTCGAGGATCCACATGGAAGACGTATGCCGGACGGCCGGCGTAGTCCGTCATGCCCTGGTACTTGAACTTGTAGTTGGCCGGGGTAACCGCCGCCGCGGCGCCGTATTCGCTCTTCGCGTCCTTCTCAGCCTGCAGGTATCGGCCGATCACTTCTTTCTTGATCGTGCCGTCGCCTTCGAAGCGGCGCTTGTCGTAGAAAATCTGGCCCACTTTGGACATGAAGCGAAAGGCGTGAAAGCGTCCGTGCTTTTTGAGCTGGGGAAGGTCGGCGTCCATGTCGACGTCCATGGAGACTGCCTGCGCCCGGCTTTCCTGCAACTGGATGGCGGTCACGTAGCGGTCAATCACGCCCGCGGCGGTGGGGTCCATGGCAGCAGGCGCACCCAGGGCGCCGGTTGCTGCCCGCACCGGAACGAAAACGGCCACCAGCAAAAAAACGACTGCGAAGACCTTCAATGACACTCCTACCGAGGATGATTTTACAACTCTATCACAGGATACGATGCACAAACTACAATACGAGGTTACCAGGAACGTCGATCCAGGAATGCTAAGATAACGACATGTTCATTCCTCTGGGTGTGGATCATGAAGAGAATCTGCTAGTTACCGAGGAAATGGCGATCAGCTTTCTGGGGCCGGGCGCGGCTCGCGTCCTCTCCACCCCGCACCTGATCGGGTTCCTGGAGATGACTGCGCGGAACCTGATTAAAAAGTATGTGGAGCCAGGCGAGGACTCGGTAGGGACCGTGGTCAACGTGCGGCACCTGGCGGCCACGCCGATCGGGATGCACATACGGCTGCGGGCGGAGACGGTCTCGGTGGAGGGGAGGCGCGTCCTTTGCAGGGTGGACGCGTGGGACGACCGCGAGAAGATCGGCGAGGGCACGCACGAGCGCTTTGTGATTGATGTGGAACGGTTCGGGCTACGGGTACGGGCTAAGTCGGCTGGGCAGTGAGGGGCATCCACCTCCCGCAAGTGGGGGTACTCTGGACATGGTACTCTCAATTTGGCCTGCCTAGTTGACCCGCGTCGATATCTATAGTAACTACGTTAGGTATGAAGCGCTTCGGGATACTGCTCCTGCTGCTCGCGATCCTCGTGATCATGATCCCGCGCATGGGCGAGGTCCCGGGGCTGTTCTGACTTGCACTGCGGGGCTGAAGCCCCACGCGGGCTTAAAGCCCGCCCCCCCAGCTAAAACCCACCCTCCTGCACGCGGCTGCTTGTCTGTTGTAGAATAAACGGTTGAACCCTTCGGTGCGCTGACGTCTGTAGTATGCCTCCAGGGAATTCCGAACAGGAAGGTTCGTATGTACGCAGTGATAAAGTCCGGCGGGAAGCAGTATCGCGTCGCTCCCGGCGACATAGTCGAAATCGAGAAGCTGCCCTGGGAAGTGGGCTCGCAGCTTGAACTGCACGGCGTGGTAGCGGTCTCGAAAGACACCGAGCAGTTGCTGACGGGCACCCAGATCGCGGACGCCAAAGTGCTGGCCACGATTGTGGACCAGGGCAAGGGCGTGAAGGTGCGCGTCTTCAAGTTCAAGCGCAAGAAGCAATACAAGCGGAACACCGGCCATCGCCAGTCATTCACGGCGGTGAAGGTGACCGAGATTGTGGCGTAGGAGCGGCAATGGCACATAAAAAAGGTCAAGGCACATCGCGCAACGGGCGCGATTCGTGCGCGCAGCGGCTGGGCGTGAAGGCTTTCGGGGGGCAGGTAGTTCCGGGCGGTTCGATTCTGGTGAGGCAGCGGGGCACGATCTACAAGCCGGGCGACAACGTCGGCCGCGGCAAGGACGATACGCTGTTCGCGAAGATCACGGGCGAAGTGGAGTTCCGCGATCGGGGCCGGATGGGCAAGTTCATTTCGATTCACGTGGTGCCCGCCGAGTAAACCAGAAAAGCCGGGGCACGGTCCCAAAAAACCGGGGACACCCCTGCTCTTTGGTGAGGCGGCATTTCGGCGTAGCGGGTCAGGGGTGTCCCAGATTTTTTGGGCGGACATTCGGCGCAGGCCCCACGTGCAGTCCTTCAACCCATGTTCATCGACGAAGTCATCATCCGCGTGAAGGCAGGCGACGGTGGCAACGGATGCTTGGCCTTCCGGCGGGAGAAGTTCGTCCCGAGGGGCGGCCCGAGCGGCGGGGACGGCGGCCGCGGCGGGGACATCACGCTGGTATCGAGCGAGCATTACAACACTCTTCTCCATTTCCGTTTTAATCCCGAGCACAAGGCCGAGCGCGGCCGGCACGGCGAGGGCAGCCAGCGGACGGGCCGCGAAGGCGCATCGATCGATCTGCCGGTGCCGGTGGGCACGGTGGTTTACGACGCCGATAGCGGGGAACTGCTGCACGATTTCACGACCGCGGGCGACCGGTTCACGGTGGCGTGCGGCGGGCGTGGCGGAAAGGGCAACCAGCACTTCGCGACGCCGGTGCACCAGGCGCCTACCGAGCACGAGCCGGGGCGGCCGGGGGACGAGAAGCGGCTGCGGCTGGAGTTGAAGCTGCTGGCCGACGCCGGGCTGGTGGGATTCCCCAACGCCGGGAAGTCGACGCTGATCTCGCGCATCTCGGCGGCCCATCCCAAGATCGCCGACTATCCGTTTACCACGCTGGAGCCGAGCCTGGGAGTGGTCCGCCTGGACGACGACCGGAGCTTCGTGGTGGCCGACATTCCGGGGCTGATCGAAGGCGCGCACGAGGGGCACGGGCTGGGCACACGATTCCTGAAGCATGTGGAACGCACGCGGCTGCTGGCGCACCTGGTTGACGTCTCGGAAGCCACCGGGCGCGACCCGGTCCACGACTTCGACGTGGTGATGCAGGAACTGGCCAGCTTCAGTCCGGACCTGGCGGCCAAGCCGATGATCGTGGTGGCCACCAAGCTCGACGCGGCGCAGGATCCCGAGCGTATCGACTCGCTGCGGCGCATGGCCGAGGAGCGGGGGCTGCCGTTCTACGCCATCTCGAGTGCAACGGGCGAGGGGCTGGACGCCTTGATCCGGGGGATGGCTTCCAGGGTCCTCGCGCGCTGAGGCGCGCTGCGGTTCGCTCGTCGCTTTAGGCTCCTCGCGGGTCGATGGTGGAACGGCGCTCGTCGCTTTAGGCTCCTCGCGGGTCGATGGTGGATGGTGGATGGCCGATGGTGGGGCGGACGTATCCTCATCAGGATGCTTGGGTTGTGCGGGGCTGGGTTCGTGGTGAAATTTTTGATTTTTGGGCGGGGCGTCCAGGAGCTTCAGGGTGCGGCGGAGCTCGGCGCCGAGGCGAGTCTCGTGGCGGTTGAGGCTTTCGAAGCCGCGTGAATCGTCTATCAGATGCTGATAGGCGATGGCGGCACGGGTTTCACCGTCGCAGACCTTGAACTCTTTGCGGATCTCGGGTTCCTGGCGAGTGATCTGGCGATCGAGCAGGGCGGTTTGGAGGGCCAGGACGCGGTTGTGGCGCCAGCGGGCGGCGACCAGTTGATCGACGAGGTCGAACCGTGAGCGGGTTTGGGGCTGGTACTCGGCCAGGTACTCTTCGCGAAGGGTGTTGAACTGCTCCTTGGATTCGCCTTCGAGGAGGAGCTGGTCGGAGGTGAGTCCATGGGTGAGGCCGGCCGCGCGAGAGCGGGCGACTCCCTCGGGGGTGACGGGGCCGCAGGATTTGGCGCCGTTGGCGCGGGAGGAATCGACGCGTTTTTGGGTGGACATCGGGCTCCTTCAGGCGGCGGCGTTGGCACCGGGGTTTGCGGCGTGCCTGAGGCGAGGGTAACGCGAGTTTGGACGCGGGGCGGGGGGCTGATTTTCTTAAGAGCTTGAAAAGCGGGGAGATTCAGTTGGGGAAGTGGGGCGACTGAACTCGGCTACCGGCTGGCTGTCCACCTCCAGGCAGAGCGATATCCGACACAATAGGCCCCATGAGTTGACGGCTCCGCGGATTGCATTGGGGTCTCCACAGCCGGCTCCGTGGCAGGGTGCGCCGCCTCGACGCGCTGCAGCAAGGCCAGCAGCGACTGCTGGTAGGCTACGTACCCGGAGTCTGCGCTCCCTCTGGCGATGCGCGCCTGAATCTCGCGAATCCAGTCCCGGCGGCCATCGCTCTCTTCAGGGGTCTCAAGAACACTCCAGCCCGGCCAATCGGACGCATAGGTAACGGGATCGAGCAACAGGAGCCGGTAGTCCGACGAGCCGATTGCGCCGGCGGCGTAGAGGTCGTAGGCGAGGTCTCGCAGCCCGTCCCTGGACATCCTGCGGACGTCATGCTTCATTGCCACGCGTTGCCAGATGGAGCTTTCGGTTGGCATGACCTTGCCTCCTTTTGCGGTTTCTGGACGAAACTTCGTTAATCTGCTGGCACGTTTGCGACCGTTTGGGTTCGGGGGGTTTTTGGGGCCAGGCTGCCTGGCCCTGCCCCGTCAGGGCCTGTTGGCTGAGCCAAATGTGCATTTCCAGCGGCAAGTTCTGCACAAACGGGCGTTGTTGTCGCTGTTATGCGCGCGTGGCCGGGGTTTCCGGTTGTGAGCCGGTCTGTGGGTGAGGCCGGCGGAGTGGGACCGGCGCCGTTGGGAGGACATGGGGCTCCTGTCTGGCGTCGCTGCCGCGCCAGCCGCTCAGCGCGTTCATGGTCCAGCAGGGCTGCGGGTCTTAGTAGCCACGCGCCACAAGGTACAATGGCCAGGGTCACGATCCAGGAATGAGCGCACAAACGCTTGCGCTGTGCGGTCCCGGTGGGCGCTTCGGTTCGGGAGTGTGTGCGCTCATCCTCCTGTTCGGCGCTTGCGCATGCATCCGCGGCGCCGAACCGGCTCCCGCGGCGCCCGGCACGACGCTAGCGGACCTGGTGACGGCTCTTCGCGCGAAGGCCAAAGCGCTCGAAGGTACCGCCGGAATGAAAACCGGTTTCCACTCCTTCACCGCTTCCTCGGGATTACAGTGCGGAGCGGTCCGGTTCTCCGATTACGTCATCGCGCGTCTGCTGTTCGAGGCTGCCAGGGACGCCGGTTTCTGGAATCTCCATTGGGAGATCACAAACCAGCCGCCGAACTCGGACCGCATCTGGCGGCAGTGGAAGACTGTCAACGTGGTTTCCCCCGCGGCACCGACAGCCATCGCTGAATGCGACGAGCTCTCGGCCTTGTACTCTTTTCTGGCGCTGCGGTCCGGCATACATGGCATGGGCCTGTTCTGGCCGACCTTCAATCACACGGTGGCGGTTTGGGTGCTGAGCCAGCCTGGAGGGACCGTTCGCGTGGTGGTGCCCACAACCCAGATCTTCCTGGATTCGGACGACTACTTCGGCACGAAGAAATTCGACCCCTGGCGGCAGAAAACAATCCACGAATACACGCGCCGCGACGTGCCGGACTCGTTCGAGCTTCCCCAGCCGCTCTTTGCCTTTTTCCTCGAGCAGACGGACAAGTATGCAGGCGCCTCGGACGTCACGCTCCAATTGATCAGGTATTGGAGAGCAGCAGTCTTTCAAGGAGACTGGACACCCGACTTCGCGGCGCGTGAAGCGCTCCGGGCGCTCGGGGGCCGCGGCGGCATCCCAGCCGAAGATGCCGCGGCATTCCGTAACTTCGCTCTGGACATGCAGGTGGGTGGCGGCCGACGGTGAGGCTCCGTCTCACGCAGTGGTCTCGCGCGGCATGACCCTGATTGTCGCGGAGCGGGCGCGGGCGGCGATCGTCGGGGCGAGGCACGGGCTGCCGTGGTACTTGGCATGGCAGGCGTCGTCGATGCGGTCGTTGATCGGTCCGTCGACGGGCTCGAATGTGACTTCCTTTGTCATGCCGGCGGCGGCCGCAGCGCGGCCTGGTGCCACGGCACGCCGACGTGGATCTGGTCCGTCGCGGCCGGCGACGCCCTTTACGTGCGCGGCCGTCACGCGGTCCTCACGGAACGGTGAGATGCGCAAGTCGTCGGCCTCGGCGATCTTGCTCCCTCCATAGGACCGCGGGTCTGGAGACCCGCTGCAGGCGTGGACGCCTGCCCCACTTGAACTTGAACAAGCCAAGCCGGATGGCCACTAGAGGGATCTGGACTGGGGGCGCGCGGTTCGGTTAGAATCCCATAGGGCAAACTGGAGGCACTCATGTTGAAGGGGTTCAAGGAATTCCTGTTCAGAGGCAACGTCATCGACCTGGCCGTCGCGGTGGTGATCGGCGGGGCGTTTGGCGCGGTGGTCGCGGCGTTCGTCAAGGACCTGCTGACGCCGTTGATCGCGGCCATTGTGGGCAAGCCCGACTTTTCGGGGCTGACATTCGCCGTGAACAACAGCAAGTTCCTCTATGGTGAGTTTGTCAATGCCGTGGTGTCGTTCGTACTGGTCGCGACGGTGGTGTATTTCGCGATCGTCGTTCCGATGAAGGCGGTCACGGAGCGGATGAAGCCGAAAGAGGCGCCCGCACCACCAGCCACGCGGAAATGCCCGGAGTGCTTGAGCGAGATTCCGATTGGCGCCAGGCGCTGCGCGTTTTGCACGTCGGTGCTCGAGTAACATTCAAGCGCGGGCCGGCGTCTGACAGTCGGAGGTTCTTATCTGAATTATATGAACTCGACTGTCTATTACGCCCTGCTGTGCGCGTCAGTCCTCGCTGCAGCGCCGCCGAAGCCAGTGCCTCCCGCGCCGGTACCGGCCCAGATCCTCGCGGCAAAGAAGGTCTTCGTCGTCAATGGCGGCGCCGATGCAGGGGCGTTTCCCACTCCGTTGTTCAGCGGAGAGCCGGAGCGCGCGTACAACAGCTTCTATGCGGCGATGACGGCCTGGGCCACTATCAACTGGTGGGCGCTCCCTCGGACGCAGACCTGCTGATCGAGATCCAGTTCACAGTCCGCCCGGGCGCGGTGCTGCACGGCGATACCATGTATTGGGACGCGCAGTTTAGGCTGACGATCCGCGAGCCGAAGGCGAACGTCTTGGTGTGGGCGATCACGGAGCAAGTGGAAAACGCCGTGTTGCAGGGAAACCGCGACAAGAACTTCGACCAGGCGCTGGCCAGAATTGTCGCCGATCTGCAGAAGCTGACGGCGCAACTCGTTGCCGGCCAGCGGAGCTAAAGCTCCGCGCGGGATGAATCCCGTCCCCAAAATGGCCTAGCGCGGAGGATCGAGGCGCGGAGCCTCGCTCCCCAGGCCGGCGAAGTCTTCGCGCACCTTGATCACCTTGGCGTCCCGGAAAGTGACAAAGGTGATCTTGCCCGGGGCCATGCCGTAGATCCAGTCCTCGGTCTCGTCCTCGTTCGTGACGTCCCGGACCTTCCGCACCGGCCTGCCCACGGCGGCCAGGACCTCGTCGCGGTTCATCCCCACCACCACGCGCCTTTCCTTCACCGCCTGCTGCATCTCCGGCGAAAGGCTCTCCATAAACGTCTGCGTGGCCGAGTGCTTTTCGAAATCCAGTACCGTGGAGAGCATCTTCTTGATCTCGACGGGCGTGACCGGCGGCACCGGCGTCTTGAACATCAGGACGATAGACGTTCCCGCCGGCGCGTTCGCGTTCGTGGGCTGCGAGACGGGCGACGTCGAGCCTCCCATGCCCACCTGAACGTGGTTGAACCACCTGTTCTTGCCGGCGTTGAAGCCGCCGTTGATCACGAAGACGATGCGGTCGGCCTGGATGTCGACGGCGGTGAGCTGCACCATGTCGCCGACGCGCGCCGCGGGGCCGTATTGGCGGCCGGCCGCGACCCACGTGTTTTTGTCGTAGGCCCCCTGGGTGTCGACAGCCAGCGCCAGCTTCGACCGAGGAAGCTCGACCTTCGCCTTGGCGTACTCCGCCGACAAGCTGCGGATCAGTTCGATGCGCTGTTGTTCGGTGAGCTTTTCCGCGGCGGCTTGAACCGCGCAGACGGCGGCGATCGCGACGAGGACCAGCGGCAGCGAATAGCGCATCGGTTACTCCCCGGACGGCTGCCACGGCCATCCGATATCGTCCCACCGCTCTCGAAGCAGAAACGGAGTCTGGCGCTTGACGGGGGCTTTCAGGATCAGCCACAGTAACAACGCGACCAACACCCCGGTGTTCACGAGACTTCCTTCCGGGCCGTACGCTCCGCCGCTCCAGCGCTCGTATCCAGGACGCCAGCGGATCGCGTAGCCCGTCACATTCATTGTAAAGCCGCTGAGGTTCGCACCACAGAGCGGGAGCGCCCAGTTCCAGCCGAGGTGCAGTCCGATGGGAAGCCAAAGGTCGCCGCTGCGCCAGAAAGCCACTCCGAACAGCAGGCCCCAGAGCGCGGTATTCAGCAGCGCCAGAGTGGTGACGTCGGGGTTGCCGCCGTGCGCCCAGGCGAAGACGATGCTCACCGGGAGGATGGTGGCCACCGGGCCGAGCGCGCCCATGAGCACCTGGAAGCCGTAGCCGTGGAAGAGCATCTCCTCGCCGATGGCGCCGAATACCAGCACCACGAGCACGAACACGATGCTGCCGGCTTCAGCCGACGGACCTGTCCGAACCACGTCCGCGGCGCCTTCGAGAACCGGGCCGTAGATCACGATGATCGCGGACACGATGCCGCCCGCCAGGCCCACCAGGAGATTGCGCACCGCGGCCGCGTTCCAGGCGAAGCCGATGTCGAGCAGGTTGCCTCGCTCCCAGATGCGCATGGCCAGAGCGTTCGCCACCGCTGCCGCGGCGAACACCGAGAGCGCCGCGACCAGGAAGAACCGGGGCTCCATCAACTGCCAGAAGAACTGGCCGAAGATCACCTCGCCGGCCAGTCCGAGGAACACGAAAACCACTACTTTGAGGAGAACGACCAGGTGCCTGGAATCGGGCAGCCTCACTCGAACTCCACCAGCGCCTGTCCGGGTTTGACCGCGTGGCCGACAGCGACGGGTACCGCTTTGACCGTGCCGGCGGCCTCGGCGAGGATGCCGGTCTCCATCTTCATGGCCTCGATCACCATGAGGAGATCGCCCTTCTCGACCTTTTGTCCGGCGGCGGCGGCGATCGAAACGACGACGGCGGCGAACGGACTGCGCAACGTTCCGTCGTCTTCCTGTTTTGCGCCGCGGCGGCCCCGTATCGGCGGCGTTGCCGGAAGAGGAGAGGCGATCTTCACCGTGGCCGCGGGCAGGGGCGCGGGAGAAATGGCCAGCTCGTCGACCAGCTCCACGTCCACCTCGTAGCTCTTGCCCTCGATCGTGATTCGAAGCTTCACTGGATCAGTGTCCTTGATTGTGTCTCGGCCCGAAGCGAGCCAGGCCGTCGCGTCCCGGCAGGCTGTGGGAGTGATGGATGGCCATGCGTCCGAAGCGCGCCCAGCCGCCGGCTTCGGGCTGCAGGGGCACGGCGCGGAGCACGAGCGCGTTGGGGCCGCAGACGGCCGCCACGGCCGCGGCGATCAGAACACGGTGATGCGGGGGGATGGTTGGATTCTCGTTCATGGTCTAAAGCGGGATGAGCCCGTGCTTCTTCTGCGGTCTCCAGTCGCGCTTGGTCTCGAGCGTGGCGAGCGCGTTGGCCAGATACGGCCGCGTCTGGGCGGGCTCGATGATGTCGTCCACCAGCCGCCGCGCCGCTGAAACATAGGGCGTGGAAAATGTGCTGCGGTACTGCTCCACCAGTTCGGCGCGCCTGGCGGCCTGGTCGGTTGCGGCGTCGATCTCACGTTTGAAAACCACTTCCGCGGCGCCCTCCGCGCCCATGACGGCGATCTCGGCGGTGGGCCAGGCCACCACGCGGTCCGCTCCCAGATCCTTGGCGCACATCGCGATGTAGCCGCCTCCGTAAGCCTTGCGCACCACCACGGTGACCTTGGGCACGGTGGCGGCCGAATAGGCGAACAGCATCTTGGCGCCGTGGCGGATGATGCCGCCGTACTCCTGCTCGACTCCGGGCAGGAAGCCGGGGACGTCCACCAGGGTGACCAGCGGAATGTTGAACGCGTTGCAGAAGCGTATGAAGCGCGCGCCCTTGTCGGAGGCGTCGATATCGAGCGCGCCCGCCAGCACCGCGGGCTGGTTGGCAAGGATTCCGACCGTGCGGTCGTCGATGCGCCCGAAGCCGACAACCAGGTTCGCCGCGAAGGTGGACTGCACCTCGAGGAAATCCTGGCGGTCCACCAGGCGCAGGATAATTTCGCGCATGTCGTAGGCGGCCTTGGGATGCTCGGGCACAATGCCGTTCAGGGACACGTCCGCGAGCACGATTTCGCCGCCGCGCGTTCGCGGCGCGTCCTCGACGTTATTGGAGGGCAGGAAACTCAGCAGCCGTTTGCAGATCTGGATGGCGTGTCCGTCATCGTCGGCGACGAAATGCACCACGCCCGAGTAGCTCATCTGCGCGTAGGGGCCGCCCAATTCGTCCGCCGTCACCACTTCGCCGGTGACCTGCTTGATCACGGAAGGCCCGGTGATGAACATGCGCGCGTAGCGGGTCTGGATGATGAAGTCGGTGAGCGCGGGGCTGTAGGCGGCGCCGCCGGCGCAGGGTCCGCAGATCAGCGAGATCTGGGGGACGACGCCCGAGAGCATGACGTTGTGATAGAAGACCCTGGCGTAGCCGGCCAGGCTGACCACGCCCTCCTGCACGCGCGCGCCGCCGGAATCGTTGATCATGACGAAAGGCGTGCCGGTGCGGAGCGACGCCCGCATCATCTCGACGATCTTGTCGCAGTGGACTTCGCCGGCCGAGCCGCCGGCCACGGTGAAATCCTGGCTGGCGACGTGAACCGGCCGTCCGTCGACGCGGCCCGCGCCGGTGACCACGCCGTCCCCTGGAAGTTCCTTCCCCGCCATGCCGAAGTATGTGGCGCGATGCTCGGCGAAGAGGCCGACCTCCTGGAACGAACCTTGGTCGAGCAGCACGTCCAGGCGCTCGCGGGTGAAGAGCTTGCCCGCCTCATGCTGTTTGGCGATGCGCGCCGCGCCGCCGCCGGCTTCGAGGGCCTGGCGCTTCTGCTCGAGTTCGGTGATGCGGGGAGATTCCGACATTTAACCCAAAGGTAACATTATAGGGCTTGGCTCCCGCGTGGCGCGGGCCGGGAGGCCGGCCGGGACGGATTGAGCCCGCGCGGAGCTTCCGTTCCGCGAGCCAGCGGGGCGGGGCTGAAGCCCCACGCGGCCTGAAGGCCGCCCCCCGAGCAGCATTGCTCACTCACCCAGAGCCAGCACGATTTCGGCGAGGCGGACGGCCAGCGGCTCCATGTCCACACCTTCAAGGTTGGCCAGCACGGCGACCGAGAGGCCGGTGGCCGGGGATACCAGCAGGCACGCCGACGCACCTTGCTGAATGCCGGGATGGAGGATCCAGGGCTTGCCGTCGAGTTCCACCACGGCCCAGCCCAGGCCGTAGGGCACGGGCCGGCCATCGCGCGTGCGCTGCGGCGCAAACATGCGGTCCCGCGTCGCGGGCTTCACCAGGTCGCCGCGTTCCAGGGCGGCGGCAAAGCGGATGAGATCGCCGGCGGTCGAGAGCAATCCGCCGCCGGGAATCTTGTTGCTCGTGTCGACGAGCGCGCAGTTTTCAATGCCGCCCTCGAGGTTGCGGCGATAGCCACGGGCGCGGTGGGGAACGATCACGTAGACGTTGTCCTCGCCGGTGTGCTCCATCCCCGCCGGAGCAAAGATGTTGGCGCGCAGGTAGTCGAGGAAGTGCATGCCGGCGGCCGACTCGACCACGGCGCCCAACAGATCGTAGCCGTAGGTGCTGTAGCTGTAATTGGTGCCCGGCTCGAACAGCAGGGGCTCGTTCGCGAAGACTCGCAGGGGATCGAGCAGGTTGGTGTAGTGCCGGGTGCTTTCGACTTCCTCCTCCGAGCGGTAGTGGCGGATGCCGCTCAAGTGGGCCAGCAGCAGGCGCGCGGTGATGGGCCACGGCTTGGCGGGGAACCCGGGGAGGTACTGCTGAACGGGCGCGTCCAGGTCGAGCTTGCCACGGTCGGCGAGTTGCATCACGGCGACGGCGGTGATGGGTTTCGAGATGGAGCCGATGCGGTAGGCGGTGTCGCGGGCCGCCGCGACCGAGTTTTCGACATCGGCCGTTCCGAAGCCTTGCGCCCAGGCCAGGCGCGTGCGGGTGCCGACTGCCACGGTGAGTCCTGGGATCTTCGCCCGCAGCATCCGGGCCGTAACGATGCGGCTGATTTCACGGATGGTAGCGGGCGGCAGTGCCGCTTCGGGGGCTACGGGCGCGGCTGAAGCGGGCAGCACCGCCAGCGCGAACCAGACGACCAGAGTCCCACACCGCCCCATGCGAGTGTCCTCATTCTACCGCTGCTCTTGCGATAGACTACCGTCCATGGAAATTCATCCTCCCGAGAAGCCCATTCATAGCGTCAAAGATTTTCTGGTGCAGCTGGCGACGATCACCGCCGGGATTCTGATCGCGCTGTCGCTTGAAGGCGCGCTCGAGTGGTCGCACCACCGGACGCTGGTCAGCGAGGCGAAGGAGAATCTGCGGCAGGAGATCGCCGATAACAAGCGGGAGATCGACAAGGTCCTGGCCGGAATCCCGGCCCTGAAGAACAACGAGGAGGCGGCCCTACAACTCATCGAAGACCTCCTCGCGCACCGGGCTCGGGGAATTCACAAGCTCGACTTCAGCTACAGGTTGGGCCTGCCGAGCAGCACGGCTTGGAGCACGGCGCAGGCAGCCGGAGCCGTGGTCTACATGCCGTACCAGGACGTTGAGAGATACGCCACCATCTACGATCTGCAACGCCAGTTCGGCACCTTCCAGGACCGGCTCAGCGAGACGATCGTGACCGCCGGGCCGTCCGAGGATCCGGACAATTCCAGCCCTCGCGCGCTGCGAGAATGGAGGATGCGCGTCCAGGCGAGCTTATCGCACGCCGGGGCCGTCGAGGGTCTGGCACGCGGACTGAAGGACGAGTACGATAAAGCCTTACGATGATGTTTAAACATTTCTGTCCGCTTGTGTTTGCCGCGCTCCTGGCGTCGCCGTGCTACCCGGCGGACGTGGTGTTCGGGCGGCGCGTGTACGCGGCCGCGGGGCGCAGCTATGAACAGATCTGGACGCTCGACACGGGCTCCCGGCAGATCGTCCAGTTGAGCCGCGCTCCGAGGCGGCACGCCGCGCCCGCCTGCTCGCCCGACGGCGCGCGCATCTGGTTTCTCTCGGGCGCTTTTGGAGACGAGAACAACACCGAGCTGTGGTGGTTCGATCCTCGCACGCGGACCGAGACGATGGCCGTGCGGGTGGGCGGCAGCGTTGCGAACCTGATTGGCGGGGACAAGAGCCGCGCGTTCTTTACCGCCGATGGAGCGCTGTACCTCTGGGACGGCCGCCTCACCAAGTTGGGGGCCGCTACTGGTGCGGCGCTGGCGCCCGATGCGCACAGCCTCGCGGTCGAGACGGGCGAGCCGGGATCGGTGACCATGATGGAGCCGGGCGGCGCGCGGGGGCGCACGCAAGAGAAATGCTTAGGCCCGGTGTGGTCGCCCGACGGGCGCAGACTGGCGTGCGTGGCGGGGCAGACGGTCCGCGTTCTCAATTTGACGACCGGAGTGCTGACGGCGCACGCCGAGTTCGCCGAGCGGACGACGCCGCCCTTCGTGGCCGACTTCTCGGGCGACGGCACGCGCCTGCTGGTGGGGACCGTGGGCGCGAATCACAGCACCACTTCTCCGCAGTCGGACTTCTGGGTGCTGGAGATCTCGACGGGCAAGTGGACCTTCGTGGGACCGGGCCAATCGGCCGTCTTCGCGCCGGGAAAGACGCCGGGCGCGGTGCTGCTGGCGTCACCGCGCGAGTTGCGGCCGGCGGCCAAGGTGCAGGAGTGGGTGTCCGAGTTGCTGTTGGTGGACACGGCGACGCACGCGCAGATTCCCGTTGCCGGGGGCGCGTCAGCCAACGGGGAGCCGTGCCGGTGCGCGGTGGCCGCGCCCGCTGCTGCGCCCGTCAAGCACCACGCGCGGCACTGATCGCCGTTCGCAGGTCACGGGCGGCTTGCTCCGGATCCTGAGCTGCACAGATCGCGGAGACGACGGCGATTCCATCGGCGCCGGCTCGGATCACTTCCCCTGCGTTCTCGCGATGGATTCCGCCGATCGCCACCAGCACGTGCCGCGACGCGCGGCGGAGTGCCGCGAGTCCTTCGATGCCCCAGGCGGGCGCGGCGTCGGTCTTGGTCGGCGTGGGAAAAATGGGGCCGACGCCCAGGTAGTCGACGTCGAACGATGCGGCACGCCCGGCCTGCTCCGGCGTCTCGACCGAGAGGCCGATGATGGCATCCGGCCCGAGCAGGCGGCGCGCGTCGCGAACCTCCATATCCGATTGGCCGAGGTGGACGCCATCGGCACAGGCGGCGAGCGCGACGTCGACGCGGTCGTTGACGATGAGGGGAGCGCCGGCGGGCGCGAGGATCGCTCTGAGCGCGCGGGCCAGTTCGATGAAGTCCCGGGTGGGGCAGTCCTTCTCGCGAAGCTGGACGGCTGTGACGCCGCCGCGCAGCGCGGCGCGGACGATGTCATCGAGGGAGCGAAGGCCGGCGAGGCGGCGGTCGGTGACGAGATAGAGGCTCCAGTCGCGCGGCGGCCTCATGCGTCCCACACAGGAGTCGGGACGCGGCACGCTGAAGCGTGCGCCACGGAGCGAGGGCTCATGCGTCCTCCATCTTGAGACGCTGGCGGATGTCGGATTCCTGGAGCTGGTAAAGCGCGTCGAGAAACTGGACCTGGAAAGTCCCGGGACCGGCGGCGCGCGTGGCCGCGATCTCCCCGGCGATCCCCATGACGGCCATGGCGTGAGCGGCGGCCAGCAGCGGCGAGGAGTTGACGGCTGCGAAGGCCCCGGTGAGGGCGGTGGCGGTGCAGCCGAGGCCGGTGACGCGCGGCATAAGCGGATGGCCGTTCGAGATCCGAATGACGGCGCTCGCTGACACGATGAGGTCGGTGGCGCCGCTGACGCTGACGGCGCAATCGTAGTGTCGAGCGAGAGCCTGGGCCGCCTCGAGCGCTTCCTCGGATCCACGGGTGCTGTCAACGCCCTTGGTTTCCCGCTCGGCGTTGTAGAGAGCGCGGATTTCGGAGGCGTTGCCGCGGATCACCGTCGGCGGTGCGTCGCGCAGCAGGCGCTGCGCCGCGACGGTGCGGAAGCGTGTGGCGCCGGCTCCGACCGGATCGAGAACGATCGGGATCCCGTTCCGGGTGGCAACCCTTCCGGCCTTCACCATGGCCTCGATCCAAGGCGCGCTGAGGGTGCCGATGTTGAGGACCAGCGCCCGTGCGATTCCCGCCATCTCCTCGACCTCTTCTTCGGCGTGGGCCATCACGGGCGAAGCGCCGAGGGCCAGCAGCGCGTTGGCCGTGGTGTTCATGACGACGTAGTTGGTGATGTTGTGCACCAGCGGCGCCTGGGCGCGTATGGCTTGGACGTCGCTCCAGACGGCAGCGGCTCGGTGGTTGGTCATCAGAATTCATGATCGCCCGGCAGCGCCGTGGAAATCCACGGGGGGTGG
>DATNLV010000511.1:0-4593 GCA_035602665.1 Bryobacteraceae bacterium
GCGCGCCTGGGAGACGCAGGTTGCTGGTGGCGTCGCCGACCATGTCGGTGTGCCCGACGATTCCGACCTTCAGCGCGGGGTTGTTGGTGAGCAGCTTGGCGATCTCGTCGATGGCCGGCCCGGACTCCGGCTTGATGTCGCTCTTGGCGGTGTCGAAGTTGATGCCGTAGATGGCCACGCTCCCGGTATCGGCAATGCTGCTGGCCATCCCTGCCGCATCCACCGTCACCTCCTGCTTCATGGGCTCTTTTTCGATGATGGTCAGATCGTATTCATACCCGGCATTGGTATGAACCTCCAGCCACACCTCTTTGCCACCCTTGTTGAGACGTATGGTGGTGAAGCCGTTCTTATCGATCAATACCTGCCCACCGGCGGAACGTGCGGCATTCTGATAGTTGCGCATGATCTGCAGGACGCTCGGCTGCGGCAGGCCCGCCTTGAGTCTGTATCGATACCAGAACTTGTGGCCTTCCACCGACTCCTGTACGTCCTTGCCGTTCTGCGTGACCCAGAAATCATGGGCATCGAAGGCCGTTTCCACGCAATCGCCATATTCGCGGAGGATGAATCCAGGCACACGAGTGATTCCGGGGAAGTCCTTATAGCCCTCACGATCTACTTGCGGATCCGCCGCGAAGGCTGTTGACGTGAGTACGATCGCGGCCTGCGCCACGAGTAGAGAGCGGAAGAAGAGTTTCATCGTAGCTCCTTGGCGACCTTTGAAAACACCCAAAGGCCAAACAGATCTGAAAGCCGGATTCGATGATACCGACCAATCCGCCCGATTGCAAGAGATGTGCCGGAGCAGCCTGGGCCGGATGGCCGCGGCGGCAAGCGGAATCCCTGAGGCGCGGCTTACGCGATGCGGCGGCGACGCACAGCGACGATCACGAGGCCGAGACCGGATCCGAGCAGCAACACGCTGGACGGTTCGGGGACAATCTCAAACGGCTCGTCGGATCCCACGATGCCCCCGAATTCGAAGGAAGGTGTTGGGCTCGAAAACGTGGCCGTGGTGAACCCCAAAGTCGAACCGATGACCACGTAGATGCTTCCACCCGGACCCTGAGCCCCATTGCTGGTGAAGCCCGGCGTCAAGCCCTGAAGCGTCGTTCCCGTTATCGTGCCGCTCCCATCATTGAGCGTCAGCGAATTCGTAGTATCTACCGAGCCCCACAACAAAGCGATCGAATTTTGCGGGGAATCGAAAGTGATGGTGATCGTGCCCGCGCCTGTGGAGAGGTAGTTCCCCGAATCGGCGGAATTGAGCGTCAGCGCCGATCCATAGTCGCCGGTCAGATATTCAGGCTGGCCGCCGCTGGCGCCTGCAACTGGTATGGCATAGTTACCGCCCGAGGCCCCCTGCACGACGCCTTGGTTGGGGGCAACCGAGAAGGTAATCGTGTAAAGGCCCGGCGCCGTGACCGTGGTGTTATCCACGGGAGTAAGCCCCTGCAGACTGATCGGCACGATCGTCGAGCCGCTGAGGGTTACGGGGGAGTAAAGGCTGGTCTGGACCGTGTCGGCCCTGGCGGCGCAAAGTCCCGCCGACATCAATAGAGCCGTTCTAACAACAACGCCAGGATGAAAGAATTTGCGCGACATTTAACCTCTATCCTCCGTTCTCACTCCGCCAGCCGACCCGCCGCCGATGCCGCGGCAGTCAAGAGCGGACGAAACCCAATTGCGGGGATTCACCTTCGACGAGTCTATCGGCACGCGGCAGGCACTGTCAATGCGACAAAGCGGTCTTTTGTACCAGTACTCACACGACTCCAGCGGGAACGGGAGCAACGCGGCTGGCCTCGGCGCCGTGCAGTGCGGGTGTCAGCGGGCTTCGCCCTGCATGCGCTTCTCGCGCCGGCACCGGATCTGGCGGACGGCATAGATGCGCCGTCCCTGGGTCTCGAAATAGGTGCGCATCAGAATTTCGCCCAGCAGGCCCGTGCAGAACATCATCAGGCCCGCCAGCAGCAGCAGGCCGCCGGCCAGCATGAGCGGTCCGTGTTGGAGGACCAGGTCGTCCCCGTTGGTGAACTTGTGGACCACCAGCCAGCCCAGAATGCCGCAGCCCGCCAGCGTGCTCGCGAGGCCCAGGTTGCCGAACAGCTGCATGGGCCGCGTGAAGTAGCTCAGCAGAAACTTGATGGTGACGATGTCGAACAGCACGTGCAGCGTCCGCCCCAGACCGTAGTGCGAGCTCCCGCTGGGCCGGAGGATGTTCTGAATCGGCACCTCGGCCACACGCGCTCCGTAGGCGCTCGCCAGCGCGGGGATGAAGCGGTGCAACTCGCCGTACAGGTGAACGTCCTTGAGGATCTCGGCGCGGTAGGCCTTGAACGTAGTGCCGAAGTCGTGCAGTTCGACGCCCGACACCTTCGCCATGATCCAGTTGGCGATGCGCGATGGCAGCCGCCTCGTGATCGCATTGTCCACGCGATCCTTGCGCCAGCCGCTGGCGATGTCATAGCCCTCATCGAGCTTGGCGAGCAGGGCCGGGATGTCTTCGGGCGCGTGTTGCAGGTCGCCGTCCATCGACACCACGATCTCGCCGGCGGCCTGATGGAACCCGGCGGCGAGCGCCGCGGTCTGGCCGAAATTCCGCCGCAATTGAACTACCTTCAAATGCGCGTCGGTCTCGGCCAGGTTAGCCAGCAACTCGAAACTGTGATCGGTCGATGCGTCGTCGACGAAGATGACCTCGTACGGCCGCCCGACGGCCGTCAGCACCGTGGTGAGCCGGTCGTACAGCGGAAGCAAAGCCGGTTCTTCGTTGTGCACCGGGATGACGACGGAGATCATAGCGTTACTTCAAGTGTACCGCGCTCGTTGCTCGTGGCCCGTTGCCCGTTGATCGGTCGCGGGCTTTCCCAGCTGCGCACCGCAACGAATCCCAGACCGCGAAGCGCCCGAGCTCCCGAGGCCGATCAACGGGCCACGAGCCACGAGCAACGGGCGGGCCGCCTCAGGCGGCCCCGTGACGACTGCCGATCGCGAAGCGCCCGAACTCCCAAGGCCAATCAACGGGCCACGAGCCACGAGCAACGGGCACGCCGCCCCAGGCGGCCCGAAGGAGTTCCCTGCTGCGCACCGCAACGAATCCCGATCGCGAAGCGCCCGAACTCCCGAGGCCGATCAACGGGCCACGAGCCACGAGCAACGAGCGGGCCGCCGCAGGCGGCCCCTACAGCGTCGTCGATCCCTCGCCCAGCTTCACCGACAGCTTCACCGTGCGCCCGCTCCGGAAAACGGTCAGGTCCATGGTGTCGCCCGGACGGCGGCGGCTCAGCGCGCGCGTCAGCGCATCGCGGCTCTCTACAGCCCTGCCGTCCACGTTGATGATCAGGTCCCCGCCGGCCTCGACCTGGTACATGCCGATCACCACCGTGCGCGTGGCGCCGCGCAGGCCGGCCCTCTCGGCAGGCGAATCGGGATCCACCCTCACAATCAGCAGGCCGCCCTCAGTCGGCAACTGCAGCGCCTCCGCCAGGTCGCCCGTCACGTACATCACCGAGACGCCCAGCCGCGGCGGAGCGAACTTGCCCCGCTCCGCGTATTCGTTGAGCATCAGCTTGGCGCGGTTGATCGGCAGTGCGAATCCGATTCCGATGTTCGACCCCGGACCGTAAATCGCCGTGTTGATGCCGATCACGTTGCCGTGCGAATCGAGCAGCGGACCGCCGCTGTTGCCGGGATTGATCGCGGCGTCGGTCTGGATCATGTTCTCGAGCGTGCGCCCGCCCTCTTCCTGCAGGCTGCGGCCGACCGAGCTGATCACGCCCGTGGTCAGCGTGCCTTCCAGGCCAAACGGATTGCCGATGGCCAGCACCTTTTGCCCCACCTGCAGCGGGTCCGAGTCGCCCAGGCGCAGGAACGGCAGCTTCTTGCGCGGGCTGATCTGAATCAGGGCGACATCGTTGGCGGGGTCGTGCGCCAGCACCCGGGCCTTGTATTTCGATTGATCGGTCAAGGTGACTTCAACTTCTTCGGCTCCGGCCACCACGTGATTGTTGGTCAGGATCCGCCCGCTATCGTCCACCAGGAAGCCCGAACCGGTGCCCTGTTGGGGAATGATCTCCAGAAACCAGTTGCGCCGGTAGACCGTGCTGGTGATGTTCACCACCGCCGTGTGCGAGTTGCGGTAGATCTCGATGTTGTTGTTCTCGTCCGTGCTGAGCCCGGCCGATTGCGCCACGTCTGGTCCGGACCAGATCCGTCCCGAGGGCGCCCCGCCGAAATGGAACGGGCTCCAGCGAGCGATCGAGGTGATGTAAATGAAGGCCCCCACCAGCAACGTGGCGAGCAACAGGCTCCGGTATCTCATGGTGAAACGCTCCCGCCGGGTGCCGCGATTTCGGCCAGCGCCCGGTAAACCTCCCCTACCTGCCGCAAGGTGTCTTCCTTTCGGCCCGATGTGTCGATGACGTAATCGGCATACTTCCGTTTCTCCTCGAGCGGCATCTGGCGCCCGATCCGCGCCAGCGCCTCCTCGCGGGAAAGCCCGCGGCCCATGGCGCGCTCGACCTGCTGCTCGCGCGTGGCGACCACCACGATGATCCGATCGAACCTCCGATAGCTCCCCGTCTCGAT
>DATNLV010000519.1:0-5289 GCA_035602665.1 Bryobacteraceae bacterium
GGCCAGAGCAACCTCGTCTGGGTCGATCCTGCCACCGAGACCGGTACCGAGGTGCTGCCCTCGTTCCCCAGCGTGGATTTCAGCGAACCGGACCAACACAGTTACGCACCTGAACCCGGCGCCCTCTGGCTTTCAGTCCCGGCCCTCGCAGCCCTCGCCTTCTGGCGCCGGAAGAGGGCATAAGTCCCTATCGAGGCACGTCCCCTCCAGGCCGCCGGCCACCATCCCAGCTCACTTGCTCAGGCGAAGAACCTCCGAGGAGATCGACAGGAAGGCCTGAGAGAGCGATGCGGTGTTGGCCGAAAAGATGAACGTGCCCTGGGGCTGGGTGCTGTAGGTGGTGCAATTCGCCTCCGACGAGCAGGCGCTGTAGAGCGGCGGCGAGTTGTAGTTGTCGCCGTTAGGGTCGTTGGCGATGCGCTGCATGAGGACGTAGTCGGGCGGGTTGGTGGAGGTGCCGCCCAGGCCGATCCCGAAGAAATAGGCCGGCAGGGTCGAGTTGGTGCGGGCCTGATAGGCGGCGTTGTCGGCGGCGTTGAGCGCGGCATTGTGGTAGGACTGCCAGCTGTTGCTGACCACCTTGCCGCCGGTAAGAGTGACCGGCAGATAGCCCGGGCTCAACTGGTTGCCCCAAACGTCCTTTACCGGGAACCAGGCGATGTCGGAGGGCGGGGGGCTGGGGTTCTGGCCGCCGCTTGAGTTGAAGGCGCAACCGGAGGCGGTGGCGAAGCTGCTGCTGCCGAAGCTGTTGGCGGTGGAGGTGGCCCAGTACTTGAACAGGATGTAGAACTTGTTGGTGCCGTTCGGATCGTCCCCGTAGACCCCGCCAACCATGCCCGCGGGGATGCTGGAGAAGTAACTGCCCGCAGCGAGGGTCTCGCCCGCGGTCCAGCTCGGCAGCACGGCGGAACTGGCGAAGCCTCCCTGACTCAGTTTCTTGCTGTTCTTGTCGGTGCAGGTGCTGGTGCTGGTGAGGGCGGTCTTGCTGCTGCTGGAGTCCCAGAAGTTGAGGGTCAGGGTGTTGGGCAGGCCGTCGGTTTCGAACATGATGACGTTCAGCGCGCCCGGCAGGTTGACCTTGTACAGTTCGTTATAGGCGACCGAGATGGCCTGGGCTGTGCTCGTGCCGCCGGAGCAGACGATGGTGTCGATCGCCCCCGTCCCGCTGCCCAGGTTGTTCTTATAGCCCAGCACGGTCTGGAAAGTGGTGGTGGGCGAGGAGTGGATGTAGACGTTGTCGCTGAAGGAAACCAGGCCGATCTGATCGCGGCCCGCGGCGAACTGTCCGGTGAAAAGCTTCGCGGCGGTGAGCATGCTGGCGCAGGCGGCGC
This sequence comes from Bryobacteraceae bacterium, assembly GCA_035602665.1. Classification (GTDB taxonomy): domain Bacteria; phylum Acidobacteriota; class Terriglobia; order Bryobacterales; family Bryobacteraceae; genus DASWZN01. Next base: position 1,332 of record DATNLV010000519.1, read on the forward strand.
CCATGGAGCCGGAGCGGTCCAGCACCATCATCACCACCACGTCGCGGCGGGAAGCGTTGCCGGTTGCGGAAAGCGTGGTGGAAGCCGCGCCGAACCAGGCCATGAAATAAGTCGGCACGCTCGTGGTAGCGGTCACCGTGACGTTGCGGACATGGGCATTGTTCGGATCGTCGAAGACGCTCACCGTGCCCGTGCTCATGTTCGTGCCCGTGGTCCCCCAGGAGCCGGTGGGGAAGTTGGCGTAGAACCAATTGACGGCATTCGACTGGGCGGCGGCGGCCTGCGCCGAGGTCGATTGCCCCAGATTCAGGGCTCGCGCCGCGGCCAGGGCGGCGCCGTCGACGGCGGACTGGAAGCGGGCCTGGACCGAATAGAGGACGCTTACGTCAATCATCAGTCCCACGGCGGGGACGATGAAGGTGAGCGAGAGCCCGGCCAGCATCAGGCTGACTCCTCTTTCGCGCGAACGGCTTCGTTGTTTAGGCATGGGAGTCTCAGAAGAAAGAGCGCGCATAGACGCCGCCCCCCAGGAAGCTTCCCAGGTTCAAATCCGGCGATTGGGCGTAGAACTCGGCCACATAGCAGATCTGGCCATCCTGCAGGGGCGTCCGCCACAGCGTCGCGAAGCTGGCCTGCGCTCCAGTGGGCAGCTTGGCGCCGGCGTCGGTGACCGGATTGGCGATCACTCCGGCGGTGGAGATCGCGGTGGCGGATGGATTGCCCAGCGTGCTCGGTTTGGTATTGGCGAGCGTCCCGTTTCCGAACTGGATTCGCTGAGTGAAAACAAAGCTGTTGGCATTGGTGCACTTGCCCGCGCCGACCGAGGCGCAATTCGGGTCCGTAGTAGCGCCGATGTACATGACCCGCGACAAAGTCACCAGGACGTTGCCCTGGTTGCTGGTGTTGGTGGCGCTGTTTCCGGTGAACGTCGTGCCGATCTCGAGATCGAGACCGGTGGCCAGGCGCTGGGTCAACTGCTGCATGGGATAGGTGGAGAAGTCCGCGCCGTGAATGTACATGTTGGCCACGTCGCGGCAGGACTGGTTGACCTGGATGCTGCGGATGAGGTTCATCCCGACCACGAACGAACTCACCAGCAGGCCGGCCAGCAGGAGCGCGGTCAGCGAGAACTCGATCAGCTCCTGGCCCTTTCGCCCCCGATTGCGCCGCGTTTCCCTTATCATCGCGGCACCGAGTTAACCCCGGCCGGGTATCCACCCAGGATGTCGGAAGAATACACGTTCAAAACCAGAGGGGTGGTTGCATACAAGCCACCCGATGAGAAGGAGCCGCTGAGCGGGGCCAGCCAGCTCCACGACAGGTTTTTTACCGAAACCTCGACGACATTGCCGGGGATGTTTCCCCCGGTGCCGATGGGTGTGGTGAGGTTGGCCGGGGAGTAGTATTCCACGTAGATATGCTGTGGCGTGTCGGTGGTGGTGACGACCCCCATGGCGTATTTCTGCACCACCGCTTCGATGGAAGCATCCTGTCCGTTGCTGCCTGAGGTCTGGAAAGTGATGGCGTATCGGCAGCCTTCGCGCACCGCATTTTCCAGCGTGCTCCAGCGAAACAGCAGCAGGGAAAAGTCGGCAAAGCCGAAAATCAGCGCCATGAGCGGAAGGAGCGTCAGCGCGAATTCGATCATGACGCTTCCGCCGTTCCGACGCCTGGAGACGCGGCCGGCCCTACCCATCGCCGCCTCCCGCGGCATGGGTGCTTGCGCGATTTCCCGCCGGTCAAAACACACCTAACGTGATTCAATAACAAGAAGAGATCGAATGGAATCGGGTATCTGCCTGAGCTTCGGAAGCGGATATACGGAGGGAAATCGGCCGCGCTACGTGCCGCACCGGGCAAGAACCTCCGCTCGCAACTCAGCCTCGCCGCCGGCAGGCCGCCGAGCCTGAGCCTTGGCCACTCAGCCTACCCCCATTGGGGGCGTACTCCGGTACCGGGGGTGATTTTTGGTAGTACTGGTACATAGAAGAAAACGTTGAATTTATTTCAATGTAAGGGTATTCTCATTTTGGGCCTATGAACAGTTTGCGGGTATTGGTTTGTCTCTGTGCGGTGATGGTCGCGGGCGGACAACCCCCCACCAAGATCTACCCGGGGGCTAAGTTGGACAGGGCCGCTACGCAACAGGCGAAGACGAGTCCGGCTGCCCAGCCGGACGTCGAGATAGCGGTTTATGCAACCGCCGATGGCTTCGACAAGGTCTACGGATTTTACCAGAGAACCGGTAAAGAGTATAAAGTAATCGGGAGCCGGGCGCGGAAACTACCCAATGGCCAGGACCTGCGCGACGCCTTTTTCATTCTGGACGATGGGCACGACCTGGTGACCTCCAAGCACTGGGTGAAGATCCAGCGGCCCTACATCGGCCAGTATGGCTTGGGGCGGAACGGTGCGGGCGCGAGCGACATCAAAGACGTCACGGCCATCGTGCTGACCCACAAGAAGTAGCTACTTCCTGAGGCGCGAGGCAAACGCCGCCGCGGTTTCGAAAGCGCGCCGCACTTCGTCCGAATTGAGGCCGGCCCGCAGCCGCTGAAGTTCCCCGATCGCTGCTTCGAGAGCGGAATCCACCGAGGCGCGGTTGGTTTCGAGGATATCCTTCCACAAGTCGTAGGAACTCGAGGCGAGCCGCGTCATGTCGGCCAGGCCGGGGCCGGCGGCCTTCAGATGTTCGGGCGACGTGAGCCGCGCCGCCAGGGTCGAGGCCAGCGCGGTCGAGAGCAACTGGGGCAGGTGCGATGTGAGCGCCACCACGCGGTCGTGCTCTTCGGGAGTGAGGACCAGCGTCGCCGCGCCGGTCTTGCGAATCCAGAACAGCAGCTCGCGAGCGGCCGGTGTCTCGAGATCCGCGGCGGAAGCGGGCGTGAGGATCCAGGTGCGGCCGGCGAACAGGGTCGCGTCGGCTTCCACAGCGCCGCGCTTCTCCTTGCCGGCCATGGGATGGCCCCCCAGAAACTGGGCGCCGCGGATGGACCGGCGAGCCTGTTCGACGATGCGTGTCTTGGTGCTGCCGGCATCGGTCACCAACGTTTCGGGACGAAGGCAGGGGCCGATGACGCGCAGCGTCTCGAGGATGCGGCTGATGGTCTGCGAGAGGAAGACCAGGTCGGCATGGGCCACGGCCTGCACCAGCGGCAGCGCTTCGTCGATGGCGCCGCACTCGAGCGCGTCCTTCAACGCGGGCGGCGAGCTGACGCCCACGATGCGGCCTTCGAATCCGGCTGCCTTCAGCGCCAGGCCGAAGGAGGAGCCGATCAATCCGGTGCCGATGATGGCTACAGTCTCAATCATGAATTTGGCCACGAATGGACACGAATGAACACGAAGAAAAAACACCGTGGCGCAGACTCTTAGTCTGCAGCGTCGAGACTCGTCTCGACGCGAGCCCCGGCGAATAGAGATAAGCGCCGCGCGGCATGGAGCTTAAGCGGCTCCCCCGGCAATCGTGCGATTCACCGCTGGGGCGATGATGCGGAGCTGGGACATCAGCTCGGTAAACTGGTCGGGCCAGAGCGACTGGGCTCCGTCGCTCAGCGCGCGGTCGGGATCGTGGTGGACCTCGATGAGCAGTCCGTCGGCGCCGGCGGCGACCGCGGCTCGGGCCATCGGCAGCACCTTGTCGCGCCGGCCGGTTCCGTGCGACGGGTCGACGACGATGGGCAGGTGCGAGAGCTTCTGCACCACCGGGATGGCCGAAATGTCGAGCGTGTTGCGGGTGTAACTCTCGAAGGTGCGTATGCCGCGCTCGCACAGCACGATGTTGGGATTGCCGGCGGCCATGATGTATTCGGCGGAAAGCAGCAGCTCCTCGATGGTGGCGGCGATGCCGCGCTTGAGCAGAACGGGCTTGGGCTGCCTGCCGAGCTCGCGGAGCAGGTTGTAGTTCTGCATGTTCCGCGCGCCCACCTGCAGGATGTCGGCGTAGGAGGCCACCAGC
>DATNLV010000527.1:0-2846 GCA_035602665.1 Bryobacteraceae bacterium
CGGGCGAGTCCAATTTGGCCCACATGTCGATCAGCAGCCAGTCACCGCGGCGAATCTCGCGCGACGCGCCGGCTTGCGGTTCGTAGTGCGGGTCGGAGGAATTCTCGTTCACGCCTACGATCGGCCCGTGGTCGGTCACGAGGCCGGCGTCGTCGAAGCGGTCACGGATGAACTGCTTCACCGCGAATTCGTTAATCGCCTCACCGGCTGCCAGCTTGGCATGTACGAGGTCGAACGCTTCGCGCCGGACTCGATCCACCTTGACTCCGGCCTCGATGTGGGCTTCGAGATTGGCGGGCGTCCAGCGCGCCTCGAACTGCTGAACGAGGTCGGCCGAGCTGACGATCTCGACGCCGGTCGCGCGCACCAGTTCGAGGGTGCCCGCGTCCACCATCGAAACGTAGGGGATCGCGCAGTTGGGCGAATACTGCATCGCGATGCGACGCCGGCCCGCCAGCAGCCGGCCGAGTCCTTCGGTTTGCGAACTCCAGCTGGCGTACTTAGAGACCGAGCCCGGCAATCCTTCGAGCGCGCCCGATTCGATCGCGTGGACCAGGCCGCGGGGCTCGCCGGTCGCCGGGATGAAGTAATACCAGCGGCGCGTCGGGGAGAGGTCCGCCGGAAGGCCCAACACGTGATAGGCGAGCGGATCCCTGCGGTGGTGGTCGAAGAACAGCCAGCCGTCGATGCCCTCGGCGGCCAGCGCCTGTTGTATGGCTTCCAGATTCATGGCGGCTCCTTAAAGTCCGCTTCCTTACGGTCGCGGTTCAGAAACAGCTGCGGGCTCGAAGAACGGCGCCCATTTCTCTTTGGCCGGTGGACGGCCCGCGAGGCTCACGAGCACCAGGCTCGCCACCGAAACGGCCAGCGCGGGATGGATGGCATCCCAGCCCCACGGATTGCCGGCCAGGTTCCAGAGTACCGTGATCGCGGTGCCCAGAGCGATCGATGTGACGGCGCCCGCGGTGGTGGCGCGCTTCCAGAAAAACACCGCCATGACGGCCGGCGTCACGGCCGCTCCGTACACGGTGTAGGCGTACAGCGAGGCGCTCAGGATCGACTCGAACTGCGTGGCCTGCAACACCGCGTAGATGCCCAGCGCCACCACCACCAGGCGGGAGACGATCAAGTTGCGCCGCTCCCATCGCCGCTGCCGCAGCTCCATTTCCATCGGGCCCACAGTCAGGTTGCGTTGTGAGGGAGGCGCATCGATGAAGCGCTGGTAGACATCGTGGATCAGATTGGTGGCCGGAGAGAACAGGTAGTTGTTGGCGGTCGAGATCAGCTTCGCGAAGATGCCGCCCAGCAGCAGCGCACCGGCCAGCCGGGGCAGGCCGTGCCGCGCCGTGTAGGGAATAATCTCGCGGGCCTGCTCGGGATGGAACATCGAGCTGCCCACTACCGCGATCGAGATGATCACGGTCTCGAGTATAAGCGTGCTGACGATCCAGCCGCCCGCGGCGATCTTGGCGTCGCGCTCCGAACGCGCGGAGAAGAACTTCTGGTACATGCCCTGGTTGCCGATCAGCAGCAGCGTGGTCGGGATCATGAGTCCCAGAGCGCGCTCGAAAGAGATACCGCCGAGCACCTCGAAGCGGCTGGCGGGCAGCGCGTGGCGGACCGCGGCCCATCCTCCGGCGCCGTGGAGCAGCACCGGAAAGGCGTAGAGCACGATGGCTGTCACAAGCGCGCCGATCACCAGGTCCAGATATGCGACCGAGGCCATGCCCGCACCGGCCGTGAACGCGATGACGAATCCGGCGACCATGTACATGGCCCGCATCCGGTCCAGGTCCGGAAAGATCAGGTGCAGGATGTCGCCACCCGCTTTCATCTGGTAGCTGGTGATCATGGTGTAGGCGATCACGATGGCGATGGTGCCCAGCACGCGCGCGGCGGTGTTGTAGCGGTTCTCGAGCAGGTCAGGCACGGTGTACTGCGCGAAGCGCCGCGCGCGGCCCGCGATGGTGAAGATGAGGATGAGCCCGACCCAGCCGCCGGCCGGTTGCCAGAGCGCCGCGAAACCGATACGGGTGGCGTTCTCCGCCCCGGCGAAGAGGCTGCCTGCGCCGATCCACGAGCAGAGAAGGGTAGAGACCAGGACCCACCAGGGCAGCTTGCGCCCCGCCACCAGGAAGTCCGCCTGGTTCTTCACGGTCAGGGCCTTGAAGATGGTCACCGTGAGGAGAACCGCCACTACTCCGCCAATCACGCAGATATAGATCATGGAGTGTTTATCAGGCTACAGTTTTCGCCATCTCGTTTCGGTCGGCAGGCTGGCGACGCCCGCGGCCCCTTTCGCATCCACCACCCGGAAGCTTAGCACGTCGTCGAGCCAGTCCTGGCTGGAGCCGTCCCAGTGCTGGGTGGCGGCGGTGATGGTGTACTCCTGCTGCGTCAGCAGGCACTCGAAGCGGAAATCCACTTCGATCTGGTCGCGGGCACGGAATTCACCGAGCTCTTTTCGTTCGACGCGCGTGTTGGTGCCGAAGACGTCGCTGCCCAGGCGGTTGCGGATCAGCACGCCCACGATGGGATCTGAAACATCGCGGCGGAATCGCGCCACGACACGCGCGGTGGCCGTCTCGCCCGTTGCGAGCACCGACGCCGGCTCGCCGGCTGCGTTCAGCAATTCGACCTTCAGGATCTCGCTGGCGCCGTCGCCGTGGCGGAAACTGCTTGCGAGGCGCTCTTCGCCGTTCGCTTCCGGCGGCCGCTTCTGCCGTTCCACCACCAGGCCGACGTATCGGTTGACCACGTCGTTCGGGCTGCCCTCGGCCTCCACGCGGCCGTTCACGAGCAGGATCGCGCGGTTCGCCAGGCGCTTGACCAGCCCCAGGTCGTGC
>DATNLV010000534.1:0-12076 GCA_035602665.1 Bryobacteraceae bacterium
CGTTCGCGCCGGTTCGCCGGCTGTGGCGTCCGCGGCCCAAGAAGAAAGCGGCACCGCCTGCGGCCCTGGCGAGCGCCGTTGCCGAAGAGGAGCCCGAGGTCGTCGATGCCGAAGAACCTCCCTTCGAGCCCGACGAAGAAATCCCCATCCGCACCATCGAGGATCAGGCGCCCGGCCCCCGCTCCGCGCCCGAGCCGGTTTTCGTCCAGCCGCTACGCGAAGAGCCCGTCCAGCCGCGGCCGCACCCGGTCGAGCGGCCCGCCGCCGCGAAGAAGCAGTTCGAATTGCCGTCCACCGAGCTGCTCAACGAGATCCCCGCCCGCAACTCCTTCGACGAAGAAGAGCTGAAGCAGATCGCCGTCCGCATCAAGTCGAAATTCGACGAGTTCAACGTCTTCGGCTCGGTGGTGCAGATCAACCCCGGCCCCGTGGTGACCACCTTCGAGTTCAAGCCCGAAGCGGGCATCAAGTACAATCGCATCACGGCGCTCAGCGAGGACCTGTGCCTCGGCCTGCAAGCCGAGTCCATCCTCATCGAGCGCATCCCCGGCAAGCCCACCGTGGGCATCGAGGTGCCGAACGCCCGCCGCGAGGTGATCGCCCTACGGCAGATTCTGGAATCGGACGAGTTCACCAACTCGCAGTCGCGCCTCACCATCCCGCTCGGCAAGGACATCAGCGGCCGCATCAAGGTGACGCCGCTCGAAGTCATGCCCCACCTGCTGATCGCCGGCTCCACCGGCTCCGGCAAGAGCGTGATGCTCAACACGCTCATCATGTCCATCCTCTATAAAGCCACGCCCGACGACGTGCGCATGATCCTGGTCGATCCCAAGCGCCTCGAGCTGGGGCTCTACGAAGGCATCCCGCACCTGCTGACGCCGGTCATCACCGACGCCAAGAAGGCCACCAACGCCCTGCGCAACGCCGTGCTCGAAATGGAGCGCCGCCTGCGCCTGCTGGCCGGGCAAGGCGTGCGCAACATCGAGCAGTTCAACCGTAAGGTGCGCCAGTTGCGCAACGAGCCCATCCCGCTGTTCGAAGACAACATCGAAAGCGTCGAAGAGCTGGAAGAGCTGCCGTACATCCTCATCCTGATCGACGAGTTGGCGGACCTGATGATGGTGGAGGGCCACAACGTCGAGCAGTCCGTGACGCGCCTGGCGCAGATGGCGCGCGCGGTCGGCATGCATCTGGTGCTGGCCACGCAGCGGCCCAGCGTGGACGTCATCACCGGCCTCATCAAGGCCAATTTCCCGGCCCGCATCAGTTTCCGCGTCGCCACCCGTGTCGATTCGCGCACCGTCCTCGACGTTATGGGCGCCGAGCACCTGCTCGGCAAGGGCGACATGCTGCACCTTCCGCCCGGCTCATCGCGCCTGACCCGCATGCACGCCGCCCTCGTGACGGAAACCGAGATCAACCGCGTGGTGGAATTCTGGAGAGCGCAAGCCGAGCCGGACTACGACCAGTCGTTCCTCATCGCTCCGCCCGAAGAAGGAGAAGAGCAGGACGGCGCGCCAGTCGACGAGATCGATGGCGAAGAGGATCCGCTCTACCGCGACGCCGTCCGAGTGGTTCTCGAGATGGGGAAGGCATCGACCTCAACCCTGCAGCGCCGCCTCCGCCTGGGCTACGGCCGCGCCGCGCGCATCCTCGACATGATGCAGCGCGACGGCCTCATCGGCCCCCCCGACGGCAGCAAGCCGAGAGAAGTGCTCAAACGGCCCGACTGGCTGGATGAGGTGGAAGGCCAGGACTAGTCTGTGGCGCAGGCACTCCTGCCTGCCGCCTCGACACTCATGTCGAGGCTGTTTCTCGCACCGAGGCGCCGGTTTAAGGCATGGAACCAGGAAGGCCACCCTCCGGCCTCAAAGGCTCGCGATGATCGCATCGCGAGGCACCCCTTTGTGCCCAGCTACGGCGCGCAGGATCGAAATCAGCGTGCCGAGACGAAGCGGGTTGTGGTCCGGAATCGCGATCCGCTGGTGAGCCGGTTCGGAAGTTTCTAGGACAATGTGGCTGCCGACCTGGTTTACCCGCGCGTAGCGCCACCGCCGGCATAACACGTCGGCGAGGTGCGCGCCGGAGACATCGCGAGGGACCTTCATGCCACGGACAGAATCTCATCACGGACCAGGCGAAGGCGGATGCGCTCGGGGCGGGGACGGTCGAAGAAAAACGCGGCGGTCGCCTCAATTACGTTCTTGCGCAGCTCGTCCCAGCTATCTCCCTCGGTGAAGATGTTCTCGGTAAGGCACTCGGCGCAGTAGCCCCCGTCCGCCTCCTGGGTGACTTCAAACACCAGCTCAGACATACGTTCATCATACCCTTGTCAGTCACAGCCATCGCCAATTCTCTTTCTCCCGCCCCCTCAACGCCCTACACGCCAGAAGGGTGAGCGGCAGTAGCGGTCCCGTGCTCTCCTGGAAGCGCCGGGGCAGCCGCCTCAAGCGCCAATGGCAGGGCTCAAATCGTGAAATACAAAACGAACCCAATTACACCCTTTAGAATCAGCGAGTTATGTTCTGCGGCCCTACTTGAACTCCACCACATTCGAGTACAGCGACTTACCCGCCCGGTTCCGCCCCACCACGCGGTAAAAGAACGGCCCCTTGCCCTTGGCGGCCGTGTCCTTCCAGAGCGCCGGCGCGACGCAGACCGGTGCCCGCTCCCACTGGCTCTCGTAGCCCATCACGTCACCCGAATCGACGATCGCGTCGCTCACGTTCTCGGCCACCACGGTCCAGGGCCCGTCCGCCGAACTCGCGCGCTCCACGTCGTAACCCGACGCTCCCGTCGAACCGCGCCACCGCAGCTCGCCAACGGGCGTGACCGGGAACAGGATCGGCGGCGACAGCGGCAACACCGCGTCCGGAACCGCCAGCCCGCGGATGGCGAACGCGTGCTCGCGCAGCATTCCAAGAACCGCCTGCTCGTCGAATCCCGGCCAGTGGTACGAGTTGAAAACCGTCCCGGACTCGTTGTGGTAGTAGAAACCCCCGTCGCGGCGGTGCGCGCGGATGCCCCACAGCAATCCCCCGCTAACGTCGCCGCGGACCAGCGTGTCCATGAAGCGCGCCAACATCGGCGTCCCCGACATCCCGAACTCATCGGCGATCAGGGCCTTGCGTCCCTTGCACGCCACGGCATCCGCGTTGAGCCGCGCCACGATGTCGCCGCTCAGTCCGCTCAGCCGGTCCCAGTGCTCGTAGTAGTGCATGCTGATGATATCGATCGAGGGGCTCTCCAGATACCGCGCCGTATTGCCATCGTCGCTGATGACCAGGTGGTTGTGGTCCACGCTCTTGATGAAGTCGGCCATCTCGAGCGTCCAGTCCGTGGCGAGCCCTTCGTTGCCCGGCTTGCCACGGTCGCCGAAGTAGCTCATCGCCTCGTTGGCGGGCTGCCACGCCAGTATCGCCGGGTCGTCCTTGTAGAGCAGCCCCGAAACGGTGTTCCGGCGGTTCAGAACATCGCCCACCAGGTTCTTGAAATCCTGCTTGAGCTCCGGGTCGGTGAAAAACTCGGCACCGGATTTGCCGCGAAACGCCGCGAACTCGTCCATGCCGCGGATGCCCTTGAACGAGTGGCTGTCGATCAGCGGCACGATGAGCCGGATGTCGTACTCGGGGCAAAGCGCCAGCAGCTTGTCGAGCGTGCGGAACGCTTCCGCGTTGTAGGCCCTGGGTCCTTGCAGGTGCACCGGCGCCGCGTCCTTCGGGCTCTGGACCGTCAACGTGAAGGTGCGCGTCGCCCGCGCCCCGATCTGCTCGAGCGAGGTCAGCGCATCGCGCAGCTCGAACTCGTCCGGGAAGCGATTGCTGAAATCGGGGAGCAACTGCGCCTCGTTCAGAAAGAGGTTGGGCGAATCCAGCCCCAGGAACCGAAAAGGAACTTCGCCCTCGTAAAGCGTTCCGCCCTTCCGCGTGATGAAAGGCGCGGACGGCGCGCCTGGGGCGGGGACCCCCGCCGGCTCGAAATCGAAGTACGCCAGGTTGTTCCCCGTGTTGTAGTGGAGCGTCAGCAGTTGCAGCCCGGTCTCCGGGAACACGATCTCCCCACACGCGGCCTTGTTCCAGACGTGCCAGAAGCCGGTGTCCATCGGCAGCTTGCACTCGGCGGCGGGCCGGTGGTTCAGCGAGAACTTCACGGTGTTGGCCGCGTTCGAATACAGAGCGACGATGCGATAGGCGCCGGCCTTCTTCACATCGATCGTGTACTCGGCCCATTCGCCATCGGCTGTCCAGCCTATATAAAGTTGCTGCGGAGCGGGCGTCACGAAGTTGGGGTGGTTCAGATCCGCCATGTGCTTGGTGTAGGAAATGTCGACGCCTTCGCTCTCGCGGAAATGGCAGGTGGAAGCGGGCACGCCGGCCTCGCAGTGACCGGGCTGGTAGTTCAGCTCGCCACTGCCGCGATTGATAGCGTCGGTATCGTGATAGGCGACGCCTTCCCCGCCCCGGTCATACTGGACGCACGCGAGGCGGCCCGGGATGGCCTGGGCCTCCCCGTACGGCTGTCCCTTGTAGCCGGAGGGCACGGCCGCGCCGGCCATCAGGCAGATCGAGAGGCTGAGGGGAACCAGAAGAGCGTAGGGCGGTTTCATTCCCCGAAGTATACAGGAAGCTCTACGATGTATACTATACATCGTGAGGCGCACACAAATGTATCTCGACGACGACCTGTGGACCGCTCTCCACGCTCGCGCCCGCTCTCTCGGGACCACGGTCTCCGACCTCGTGCGGCAGGCCGTGCGGGAACGGTATCTCGGCAAACTCGATGAGCGAAAGAAGGCCATGCTCGCGTTCGTCGGAATCCGAAAAGACCGCACTGCGACGCCCGATGCGGCTCAATATGTGGCCAGCCTTCGCCGCGGGTCGCGGATTGAGGGGCTCGGACAGAAGTGACCGTGCTCGTGGATTCCGACATCCTGATCGAGGTTTCGCGCGGAAGGGACCAGGCTATCCTGGCGCGCTGGCTGGAACTGAGCGACTCCGACGGCCCCATCCTCTACTCGCCGGTGAGCGTAGCGGAATTGTGGGCCGGCGCCCGGCCGAACGAGCATCGCGCCCTCACCGGTCTGTTTCGAGCGCTCCACTGCGTTCCGATGGACGCCGAGACGGGGCGCCGCGCCGGCGACTACCTTCGTCAATACCGCAAGAGTCATGGAGTCGAGTTGGGCGATGCGCTGGTTGCGGCAGCGGCGACACTGCATCGCGCAGCGCTATGGACGCGCAACCGGAAGCATTACCCGATGGAGGCATTGTCGTTCTTCTGACCCTCCGCCCTCCAATTGCCGGTACACCAAAGATGTGGTCTACTAGGTACTCATGACAGCCGGGACCCCTGTCGCCCCCGACGAGAGTCTGCCCAGACCCTCAGCGGCGTTGCCCTGGGCGCCGATCGCCTGGTTCGCCCTCCTGCTGACTCTCTGTTACGCCTCCGTGCTCTGGCGCCTGGCCTACCAGTGGTTCACCGATGGCGACATGGGGCACGGCTTCTTCGTCCCCATCGCCGCGGGCTACATCGCCTGGCAGCGGCGAAGCGAGCTGATGGAGGCCTGGGGCCCCACGGACTGGCGTGGCTTGATCGTCATCGCCTGGGGCGCCGCCCAGTTGTATGCGGCCACGCTCGGCGCCGAGTTGTTCCTGGCGCGGACCGCGTTCATCGTTTCGCTCGTCGGCATCGTGCTCTTTCTGGGCGGCACCAAGGCCGTGCGTATCCTGGCCTTCCCCCTGTTCCTGCTGCTCTTCATGGTTCCCATTCCGGCCATCCTTTATAACGTCCTCACCTTCAAGCTCCAGACGCTGGCCAGCCAACTCGCCGAGAGCGCGCTCGCGATGCTGGGCGTCCCGGTGCTTCGCGAAGGACACATCCTGCGCCTGCCCAGCCAGTCCCTCTCGGTGGTCGAGGCATGCAGCGGCATCCGTTCCCTGTTGACCCTCTCGTTCCTGTCGCTGGTCTACGCCTACCTGTTCGACAAGAAGCCCTGGATGCGCGCCGTGCTGCTGGTGGCCACCGTGCCCATCGCCATCGTCGCGAACGCTTGCCGGGTGACCGTCAGCGGACTACTGAGCGAGGTCAATCCGGAACTGGCCGAGGGGCTGTTCCATTCGGCGGCAGGCTGGCTGATTTTCATGTTTGGCCTGCTGATGCTGGCTGGCGTGCACATGGCAGTCAACGGAGTCTGGAAGCTCGCCCATGGACGAAAGTAAGAGCATGTTCCGGTTCCTCAAGAGCACTCCCGCCCGCGTGCTCACGGCGGTGCTGCTGGTGCAGATGGCCGGCCTGCTCGCCGTGTCCCGCCGGGAGAACGTGCCGCTGACGCTCCCCCTGAGCGAGTTCCCCACCCAACTTGGGGCCTGGGTCCTGGCTCAGGAAGGCCAGGTCGACCCCGAAGTCATGGCCGTGCTGAAGGCCGACGACGTTCTCTCCCGCGTCTATGCGGACCCGGCCGAGCGCCGCGGGGCCAGTCTCTTCGTCGCCTATTTCAAGTCCCAGCGGACCGGCCAGACCGTTCACTCCCCCAAGAACTGCCTGCCCGGCTCCGGGTGGACGCCGTCGGAATCCGATGTGGTCGCCATCGCGATTCCCGGGCGCGCCGAGCCCATCGTCGTCAACCGGTACGTTGTCGCCAAGGGCGACGAGAAGAGCGTGGTCCTCTATTGGTACCAGTCGCGCGATCGCGTCATCGCCAGCGAATACCGCGCCAAGTTCTACCTGGTATCGGATGCGATCCGCTACAACCACACCGACACGGCGCTGGTCCGCATCATCGTCCCGGTCTCCGGCAACGACACCGCCACCGCCACCGCCACTGCCGAGGAATTCGTCCAGGCATCCTTCATGGCTCTGCGTCGCCACATGCCTGCCTGACGCACATTGACTCGACCATGGGAACAGCTACTACGGAACACAAAGGGACGACTGGACGATCCTCGAACTGGCCAGTTGCCGTGGGATGGTTCTGCATCGGACTGTACTCACTGCTGATTGCTCACCGGCTTACGCTCGCCGGTTTGCAGCTTGCTGTGGCGGTTGCCTACACGACCGACGAGATCCTGTCCAGGAGGCAGTTTCCAGGTTGCGCCTGAACCTCATCCGGGGCCTCGCCGCCGCGGTGCTGCTGGCAACCATTTGGGTGAATGTGGCCCGCTGATTGGTTGCTTGGCTACGGTGGCCGAACGACCCCGCTAGTGCGCAGCGGTCTCGAGCGCCACCTGGGTGCGCGCCGTGCGCAGGCGGTCGCGGTACTCCTGGATCAGCGTGGTGAAGCCCGCCCAGTAGTAGCCGCCCACGAACAGCAGCAGGAACGGCAGGCAGAAGAAGTTGTAGACGTCGATCGCGAACACGCACATGGCGACGAAGTACGTGCCGATCGCGATCTCGATGAACGGCAGCCAGCCGCTACGGCGCCGGTATTTGGCGGCCACGCTGCGCGCCGCGCCCCCATCGGCCGCGTACTTCGGCGTGCGCACGAAGCCGCTCTGGATCCCCAGCAGCGCCTCGATCACGGCCCGCGTGTTGATGACGGTCAGCGCCACGCCCACCGCCAGCAGCGCCGGCAGCATCAGAATCGAGCGCAGCACGCTACGCGGATACAGCTCGCGCTGCGCCAGCACATAGAACGCCGATATGGACCAGAACGAGGCGACGATCAGCGGCAGGTCCAGGAACACCATCTGGAACCAGCCCATGTAGAACCGCACGATCATCACCGGCAGCATCAGCGCCGACACCATCATCATCATGGGGTAGCTGATGTTCGGCGTCAGGTGCATGAACGCTTCCACCTTCAGCCGCCACGGAATGTCGGCTCGCAGAATGGTGGGCAGCAGCTTCTTCGCCACCTGGGTCAAGCCCTTGGCCCAGCGCATCTGCTGCACCTGGAACGCGTGCATTTCAACCGGCAACTCGGAGGGGCAGTCGAGCGCCGGCAGGTACACGAACTTCCAGCCCTTGAGCTGCGCCCGGTAGCTCAGGTCCGAGTCTTCGGTCAGGGTGTCGTGCTGCCACCCGCCCGCGTCGTCGATCATGGCGCGCCGCAGGATGCCCGCGGTTCCGTTGAAGTTGAAGAACAGACCGCGCCCGAAACGCGCGCCGTGCTCGAGCACGAAGTGGCCGTCCAGCAGCATGGCCTGGACCTCGGTCAGCACGTTGAAGTTGCGGTTGACGTAGCTCCAGCGCGTCTGCACCACCCCCACCTTGGGATCGGCGAAGAAGTGAACGGTGCGCATCAGGAAGTCGGCGGGCGGGATGAAATCGGCGTCGAAGATGGCCATCAACTCGCCAGTGGCGGTCTTCAGGCCTTCCTGCAGCGCGCCTGCCTTGAAGCCGGTGCGGTTGGTGCGGTGGTGGTATTCGATGGGATGGCCCAGCGCCCGGTAACGCGCCACCAGCCGCTCGGCGAAGGCGTGCGTCTCGTCGGTCGAATCGTCGAGCACCTGGATCTGCAGCAGCTCGCGCGGATACTCCATCTTGAGGGTCTCTTCGAGCAGCCGCTCCACCACGAAACGCTCGTTGAACAGCGGGAGCTGAATGGTGATCGGCGGAAGCTGCTCAAAGCGCGTGGGCGCCACTTTCGGAAGCTTCCTGCGGTACTTGAAATAGGTGCGGATCACCTCGTAGCGGTGCAGGCCATACACGGACAGGATCGCCAGCAGCCCGAAATACGGGATCAGGATCAACCAGTCGAACCACGACAGTTGGTAGATGCCGGCGAAGGTCTCGTCCGCCAGCGCATGCTTGAGCTGCTGGAAGGCGGTGGCGGTCACGAGCAACGCCGGACTGAACAGTGTGGTCATGGGGCGGCCGGTAGAGGCGCTGGTGAACCATTTTACACCTGAGACAAGGCTGAGGGGGATAGGGCTTTCGCCTTAGGGGTCTGTTCGCCACACGGTCTTCAGCCGATGAAGAACCGGAGAAGCCCGTGACACTCCTTGATACAACCGCCACCTGCGCCCGGCTGGTCTCGGCCCCTGCCGGAGGGGACCGCAACCTGGCGGCCGTCGTCGCGCGCGCCACCTTCGATATCGCCCGGAACCGGCTCGTCTTTTCGCCCGAGCGCCCCTGGCCCGCCGGGGCGGAGGCAATCGAGACGCCCTGGGGCACCTTCCCGCCCGATACGCCGTTTCCCAGGGAGGGCATCGACGTCTTCGTGTTGGGCTGCGCCTGGCAGCCCCACGGCTTGCCGGCGACCGAGCTGACGCTGGCGATTCGCGTGGGTGCGGCGCTCGAGCGGCGCATCGCGGTCATTGGCGACCGGACCTGGGTGCGCCGGGATGGCACGCTCGTCCCCGGCGAGCCGCGGCAGTTCGTGTCGATGCCCCTGACTTACGAGAACGCCTACGGTGGCCGCGGCGCCGCCAATCCCGTGGGTAAGGGCTGGAACGCCAGTGAGGCGGAGGCGCTTGGCCAGCCGCTTCCGAATCTCGAAGATGCCGACGCCCGTATCCGCTCGTTTGCGGATCACCCGGATCCGGTCGGGACGAGTCCGTGTCCGAAACGCGGCGGGCGGTCCAGCCTGGTCATCGACCCGGAGCGCGCGCCCCACCCCGGCACGCTAGTCGAGGTCACGCACGCCACGCCCGAGGGCGCCCTGCGCTTCGCGCTGCCCGATCTGCGAATGCACGTCCGCGTTGCGGACCAGTTGCTGCCGCTGCTTCTCGACGAGATCGCGGTCTTCACCGGACCGCGCCGCGTCTCCCTGGCCTACCGCGCCGAGTTCGAGTACGCCGGCGCGCCCCCGCGCTTTGAGGTATGTTGAGAGTGCGCCTTTGACAACAAACGCCGTCCGATAGTTCTTCCTCGCGGCCATTACCACCAACTACTCGTGTGTCTCTGGAGGAGAACTATGCATTCCAACTGGCAAGAGGCTTTTTTTCGCGGCGTAGCGCTGGACGCCTGGCGCCGCATCGTCAATCCCGAAATGACCCGCACCGAGGTGGACTTCCTCGAGCGGGCTCTCGAAATCAGCCCCGGCGCGCAACTTCTGGATGTCCCCTGCGGCAACGGCCGGCACTCCATCGAGTTCGCCGCCCGCGGCTACCGAATGACCGGGCTCGACCTGAGCGAGGAGTTCATCGCGGAGGCGCGCGGCGCAACGCCTCTCCCTCTTCGATGGGTGAGGGCCGACATGCGCGACCTTTCCTGGGCCGCGGAGTTCGACGGAGCGTATTGCTTCGGCAACAGCTTCTGCTACCTGGGCTCGGAAGAAGCCCGCCAGTTCCTGGCCAGCGTAGCCCGCGGGCTGAAGCCCGGCGCGCGATTCGCCGTCGACACTGGGATGGCGGCCGAGTCGATTCTGCCCTCGCTGGCGCGGACGCGCTGGTTCCGGATCGGCGACATCCTCATGCTCAGCGAGAATCGCTACGATCCCGCCGAGAGCCGGCTCGATATCGACTACACGTTCGTCCAAGGCGGCGTGGTGGAGACGCGACCCACATCGAGCTACGTCTTCACCGCCGCCGAACTCTGTCGCATGCACCGCGAGGCGGGGCTCGAGCCGGTGAATCTGCTGGGCTCCACCAATGCGGAACCTTACCAACTGGGCTCCCCGAGGCTGATCCTGGTGTCCACCAAACAATAGAGCGCGGCGGCGCACGCTACAATCGGCTGAGAAGCCTATGCGTAAGCTGAGCCTTTCCTTGATCCTGCCGATCGTGTGCGCCGCCGTCATTCTGCTGGCCGAGACCGGCCCGGCGTCTTCCCGCGACGAGCAACTGTGGCGCCATCGCAATCTGGGCAAAGCGCTGTATGAGACGCCCACCAGCGTCCCGCAGTCCGCCGTGGAGTTGAAGAAGGCGCTCGACCTGGCGCCCAACTCGTTTCGCGACCGCCTCAACTACGGGCTGGCGCTGCTGCGCGCGGGCGACCTCAAGCAGGGCATGGCGGAGCTCGAGAAGGCCCAGAAGCAGGACCCGAAATCCCCCTACCCCTGGTTCAACCTGGGCGTCGCTTACAAGCGCGAAGGAATGTACCCGGAGGCGATCCATCAGTTCGAGGGAATGGTCAAGCTCGTCCCCACCGAGCCGGTTTCCCACTACAACCTCGGCCTTCTTTACAACCTCACGGACCGCCAGCCGGAGGCGCTGGGCCAGTTCGAGATCGCCAAGAAGCTGGACTCGAAGCTGGTGGCGCCGCGCTTTCAGATCTATAACGCCTACCGCCTCATGGGCAAGGAAGTGGAGGCCAAGGCGGCCCTGGCCGAGTTCCTGAAGGTCAAGGAAGCGCAGAAGGCCGCCGACGATTCCGAAGACATGGAGTGGTGCTACTACGCCGAGCTGTACGATCCCATCGAGGCGCATCCGGCTCCGGCCGCCGCGGCGCCTCCGGCCGCGCTCCAGTTCGCCGACACGAGGCTCGACGGCACGGCGGATCCGAAGACCGCGGGCATGCTCGTGATGGACACCGTGGGCGATGGCAGCTCCGACCTGCTGGTGTGGTCGAGCGATGGAATCCGCGTGTACCGCAAGGGCAAGGACCCGCTCGCCGATTCCGGCCTCGATGACCTCAAGGGCGTGCGCTTCGTGGCCGCGGGCGATTTCGAGAACAGCGGCCTGGCGGGTTTGTGCGTGCTCACGGAGAAAGGCCCGCTGCTCTATCGCAACGTGAAGGGCAAGTTCGAGAAGGTCGCGGCGAAGCTCCTGGAGGGGCGGTTCGAGCGCGCCGTCTGGCTCGATTTCGATCACGACTACGACCTCGACCTGTTCCTGCTGGGCGAAAAGTCCGTCCTTCTCCGCAACGAGGGCGAGCACGGATTCCAGGACTACACCGCGCACTTCCCCTTCGTCGCGGGCCGGGTTGTGGACGCCCTGCCGTTCCGCCTGGTTCCGGATTCCAAGGGGATCGACCTGCTCGTGAGCTACGCCGACCGCGGCGCGGTCCTGTACCGCGACCAGATGCGGGCCGTGTTTGAACCCGTTCCCGTAGACGCGGTCCCGGCCGGGGCGCGCGCGCTTCAGGCGGTCGATATCGATAACGACAGTTGGATCGACGTGGCCTTCTCCGGTCCGCATGGTGTCCAGTTCGCCAGGAACCGCGATGGCAAGCTGGTTGCCGAGGCCACGCCTGC
>DATNLV010000567.1:0-4540 GCA_035602665.1 Bryobacteraceae bacterium
GTGCTGAGTCTGCTAGTGCAGTGCGGCGCAAATCCCGAGGGGTATGGCTGATAGAAGACCAGCGGGGGGACAGGCACGAATTTCGCAAATGCGCCGAAACCAGTCCCGGGTTTGCGGCCAATTCCGGTGCGCGACGGGATCTACGACGCACTACACTACGCGGCCGACGCTGGGTTGCTTCGGGGCTGGACGATTTTCGAGAATTCGCGCGCGAGTGTGATCTCGCGCATGACCTCGTCGGCATCGAACGGTTTGGTCAGGACGTCGTATCCGTTCAGGTTCAGCACCTCTGCCCAAAGCCGTTCATTCGCGAAACGGGCGGTCACGATCACGGGCGGCGGAGTGGCCAGGGACGAGGTCGCGGCGATCACGTCCTTCCAGGTCCCGTCGGGAAGATCGCGGTCGCAGAGAACGACGTTCACGGGCCGCCGCCGCAGAGTTTCCACCGCGTCCGCGCGGGAGGTGTTCCAGTACAGCGTCCAATCGGTGTCGTTAAGAATGCCCAGCAAGGCGATGAGGTCCGTATCGAAGCCGCCGATCACCAGCACGGCAAACGGCATTTCGTGTTCGTCCGCGCGCTGGCGAACGGGGTTGGCGAGTTTCATTTGTGTTGCGTTCATAAAGTTTGCTCTCCGGCCCTGAGTGAATCTGCGCTCAAAAAAGGTAGACGCGCGCGCGGGACGATCGTTGGCGGGGTGGGGCAGAACTTCACAAAACTTTACGGAGGCAATTTGCCTTGCACGTGAGCGGCCACGGACGCGCTCGCTGCCGTTCCAGCAGGGCTGGGGCACGTAGTATAACTGGCTTAACGATGATGGAAAACTGTCAGCAGTGGGAGGGCCAAGTCGTCGATGGGCGATTTCCCTTGTTGCAGTACCTGGGCGGCGGCGAACGGAGCGCCGTCTTTGCGACTGCGACCGCCGACGATGCCGTCCCGACCGCCGCAATCAAGCTTGTCCCGGCCGACGCACCAGACCAGGTCGCGCGATGGGAGGCGGCTGCCAGGCTGTCGCATCCGCACCTGATCCGGCTGTTCCAGGCAGGGCGTTGCCAATTGGGCGAGGCCGAACTGCTCTACGTCGTGATGGAACGCGCGGACGAGGACCTGTCGCAGGTGCTTCCGCAGCGTGCCCTTTCCGCCGCAGAGGTGGTGGAAGTGCTGGAGCCGGCCCTCGACGCGCTTGCCTATGTCTACGCACAGGGCCTGGTGCACGGCCACGTGCGGCCCTCGAACCTTCTGGCCTCGGGACATGAACTGAAGCTCTCGAGCGACCGGATCGGGCCGGCCGGCGAGTCGCGGCGTCATCCGGGGGAACTGGATGTTTACGACGCTCCCGAGACCGGCGGCACAGGGATCGCACCGGCAGCGGACATCTGGTCGCTGGGGGTGACGCTGGTCGAAGCCCTCACGCAACGGCCGTCCGCGCGACCGCCGGAGTTGCCGCCTCCGTTTCGCGATATCGTGCGCGGCTGCCTCGAGCGCGACCCCGGCCGCCGATGGACCGTGGCGCAGATTCAGGGCCGGCTGCGGCCGGCAGGGACACCTCGGGGAACGGGATGGCGCTACGGTGCAATCGCCGCGGCCGTCATTGTGGTGGCCGCCATCGTAGCGGGCCCGAAACTGATTCAACGACAGCAGACGCAGTCCGCCAGCGAAGCGACGCACCCTCCGGCCGCGGTCACTGCTCCATCGGCCGAGGCGTCGCAGCCTGAACAGACGCCGGTCGCTGGCGAGCAGACGCCGGTCCCGTCTCCGCCCGCCGAGCCGGCAAGGGACTCGGGCGGAGTCCTGCACCGGGTTCTGCCTGACTTACTGCCACGCGCGCAAAACAGCATACGAGGCAAGGTGAAGGTCAGCGTGAAGATCCATGTCGATCCGTCGGGCCGGGTGGCGGATGCGGAACTTGCGTCTCGCGGACCGAGCCGGTACTTCGCCGGAAAGGCCCTGGAGGCGGCGCGCGAGTGGACCTTCACCCCGCCCGTTCCACGGGAATGGCTGCTACACTTCGAGTTCGACAGGGACGGAACGAAGGTACGTCCCGAGCCTGTGGCTCGCTAGAAGGAGGCAATCATGTGCAACTCATCCCGGTTGGCGGGTGCGCTTCTCGTGCTCGTCATGGCCGCCAGCGTTGGTAGCCCGCAAGCGGCGCCGCCTGTCATTACCAGCACGACGCGCCTGGTGCAGGTGAGCGTGATCGCGAAAGAGAAAGGCGGCGAGCCTGCCGCCGGTCTGAAGGCGGAAGATTTCCGTGTGCTGGTGGATGGGCGGCCGCAGAAAATCAGCTTCTTTTCGGCGGAATCCACCGGCGTTGCGGCGACGAGCGCGGCGCTCCCGCCCGGCACGTTCAGCAATATCCTGGCGGCGCGCGGGCAAGCGATTAACGGCATCACGGTGGTCCTGCTCGATCTGGTCAACACGCGCATGGTGGACCGGATGTATGCGCGGCAACAGCTCATCAAGTACCTCGAACAGATCCAGCCGCAGGATCGCATCGGAGTCTACGTGTTCGGCGGCCGGTTGCGCGTGTTGCACGAGTACACGGCGGACATGGCGGATTTTCAGCGGAAACTCGCCGACGCGAAGAGCCGGCTGATCTCCGTCAGCGGAACCGAGACGCCCGGCGCCCTGGATCGGGAACAGAGCGAGTTCGACGCGGCGTTCGCGGGCCGGGGAGGCAACCTGGTGGAGCGCGAATTCTACATGCGAAACCGCGTCATGGGCACGCTCGCGGTGTTCAAGTTTCTCGCGAATCATCTGGAAAAGGTACCGGGCCGGAAGAACCTGATCTGGGTGTCGGGAGCGTTCCCGATGATCTTCGGCTACCAGACCATGGACAACATGGCCGAGAATTACACCGAAGAAGTCGACGCCACCGTGCGCGCGCTGAGCCAGGCGAACGTCGCCGTATACCCGATCGACGCGCGCGGGTTGACGACTCCGCCCGGCTTCGATGCCAGCCGCGGCTCAGGCAGCGCATCGACAACGCCCGCGAGGAGCGGCGCGGTGAACCGGCCCGCGACCGCGCCGCCTCGCCCGGGTGGCGGCTCCAACCGCCGGGAGATCGCCGCGCACGCGACCATGGACGAGATTGCGCAGCGCACCGGCGGGCACGCCTACTACAACACCAACGATATTGCGCGGGCGATTCATGAAGCGGTCGCGGACTCCACGCTCACGTACACCATCGGGTTCTATCCCACCGATGAGAAGAACGACCGCGACTTCCACAAGATCAAAATCGAAACGGCACAACGGCACGTAAGCCTGCACTACCGCAGCGGCTACCTCGATCTTCCGCTCGCGTCGCAGGACGAACGGCAGCGCATGCTGCAACTGCACGACGCGCTGTTCAGCCCGCTCGACGCCACCGAACTCGGCCTGACGGTGCACGCCGCCAGGGCAACCGGCGCGACGGCTCTCGATCTGGTGGTGACGGTCCAACCGGACGGCGTGCGGTTGAAGCAGGAGGGCGACCGATACGACGGCCGTCTCGACATGTTGATCGCCCAACTCGATTCCAGGGGGAACTTTATCGAGGGGTCCGCCGACACGCATGACACCGTCGAGATGAAGATGCTCGCCGATACGTACAAGAAGTTCACGGCGGACGGGTTGCCCATACGGAAGACGCTGACGCCGTCGCCGCGGGCGGACACGTTGAGAATCGTGGTGCGCGACGCCGGGTCCGGGATGATCGGGTCACTCACGGTGCCGTTGAAGGGGCTTTAGGGCTCGGACCGCCAGGCCCGCTCCGTTGAAGACGCGGGGAACAACAGGCGAACATCGCCCCGCTGTGCCGGCCGCGTCTTCATCGCCATCGGCGGCCTGCAGGGCCATGGGGACTCCCTCACGGTCGCGGTTCGGTGCTGGCACGGCCTAGGTCGGAGTCGCGCCATTCCTGGATGAGCGGCGGGTTCTGGTCGAAGTCGCTGTATCGGATCCACGTGGGCCGCACAACGAAATACACGATGCCCGGCCAACTCATGCGCGCCGGGCCGTCGGGCCATGCCTGGAAATAGATCTGCTGGTACCGCTCCAGGTCTGGCGGCCGGAGCTCTTCGGCTACGCCCTCGAATTGGACGGTCTGCTCGCCGGTCCATCCGACTACGAAGGAGCAGGCTGGGCGGGCGATGAGGTTCGCATACTTGCGAGAGCTCTTGACCGTGTCGAACACGATCGCGAGCCGCGGCGTGGTTGCGACCCCTACTAACGCCGACTGCGGCGCGCCGGCGGGCCCGATGGTGCCGAGCACGCCCAGTTTGAATTGCGTCATGAATGCGTGAACGTCGGCTTCAGTCATACCCATAGCTCCGTGCTTCTCGCTCAGTCTTCCGGCGGAAACCCAACGACGGCGATGGCGGCGGCGTCGGCCTGGCGCAGCATTTCCTCGCGGTCGAGGAGCAGCGTGCGGCCGGCATCCACGGCCAGTATGGTGGCGCCGGTTTCGACCATCACCGGGATGGTGTCGAGGCCGACGACGGGAACGTCGAACAGCAGATGGGCGCGGCGACGGCCCACCTTGACCAGACGCAGCGGCCG